>DATJVF010000242.1:0-2359 GCA_035501995.1 Anaeromyxobacteraceae bacterium | reverse complement strand
GACGTGGCGAGGCTCCGCGACGAGGTGCGCGACGCCATCGCGCGCGCGCGCGGGGGGGAGGTGACCCACCCCGAACGACTGCGCGCCGCCATGCCCTAGCTAGCGGCCCTTGGCTCGCCCGAGCCGCGCCCCTCCCGCGAGCCACCCTGGCTAGACGGGCGCGGACCGCGGCCCTCCCTCGCACGAGGTGGCCGCGGCCCCCAACGGCGAGGAGGCCCACATGTCCACCTCGGAAACGCTGGCCGGATGGGCCAGGAGATTGCAGGAGGAATCCGAGATCCCGAAGGTCTTCGCGGGGCCGTTCTCACAGGTCGGCCTCAAGCCCTCCCCCTTCCCGCTCGTGATCTTCTGCCCCCCCTTCCGCTTCGACCGCTTCGCCATCGCACCGCGGCTCCTCGTCGCGGCCGGCGAGCGGGTGGTCTGCCTCGAGGAGCTCCCCGAGGGCGTGCGATCGAGCGAGCTCTCGCTTTCCGAGGTCCACGCCGCCGAGTGGGGGACGGAGCTCCTCAGCAGCTGGCTGCGCCTCGAGGCCCACTCCCGCGCGGGCCCGGCCGCCATCCGGGTCGACTTCAACACCGCGTCGCGGGAGGTGTTCCACCCCGTGCTCGAGGCGCTCAGGGAGCGCCGTTACCGCGGGCTCCACACCGATCCCGAACGCGAGCTCACCAAGTTCGACCCGCTCTCGCGGGTCGACTTCAAGCTCATGACCCTCGGCCGCCAGTGCCTCGTCGACGGCGCGGTGGTCCTCCGCTTCCACCTGCAGAACCGGGTCAGCACCCCGGGTCCCCTCGGGGAGACGGTGGTGAGCGTCCCCGCCTCGCTGGCGGTCCTCACGCAGAAGGAGCTCATCCTCATCCGCGAGGGGGACGAGCGGGACACCGGCTACTACGCCGGGGTCTTCACCTTCCTCGACCTCGCCCACCTGGAACGGCTGGAGGTGGTCCCGGCCGCCGACCGGCCGGTGGTCGAGCTGCGGGCCGTCCTCGCCGGCGGCGCGCTCGCCGCGAGCGTCTACGACCGCGAGGGGGAGCCCGGGCTGCGCGCCTTCGCCGGGGAGGTGGTCAAGGTGCGCTGGCCGGTCCCGGCCGAGACCTGAGGCCCGTCGCGCGCGCGGAGGTCGAGGCCGCGCGGCGGGGTCACGTCACTCAGGGTGATGGTCGGCCGGGAGGGCCGCCGGCGCCTCGCCCGGGGGCCGGGCCGCCGGGCGGTCCAGCTCCTCGAGGCCGCGCTCGCCCGCCCGGGCGTACTGCCAGCGGCGGGCCGTGTCGACGATGAGGCGAGCGCCGCGGCCGAAGGTGGCGTAGCTCCACACCCACTGCAGGAAGACCGCCAGGCGGTTGCGGAAGCCCACCAGGAACAGCAGGTGGACGAAGAGCCAGGCCAGCCAGGCGAGCGTCCCCGTGAGGTGGAGCGGGCCGACGGCGCCCACCGCGTGGCCGCGCCCGACGGTGGCGAGCAGGCCCTTGTCGAAGTAGGCGAAGGCAGCCTTGGGCTCGCCGCGCAGGGCGCGGGCGATGTTCCTCGCGGCGTGGCGGCCCTCCTGGATGGCGGCCGGGGCCACCCCGGGCACGAGCGTCCCGTCGGCCCGGGCGAGACGGGCGAGGTCCCCCACCACCTGGATCTCGGGGTGGCCGGGGAGGGTGAGGTCGGGGTGCACCCGTATGCGCCCGGACGCGTCGAGGGGGGCGCCGAGCGCCCGCGCGAGCGGCGAGGCGGCCACCCCCGCCCCCCACAGGACGGTGCGCGCCGCGATGCGCTCGTCGCCCAGCGTGACGCTCTCGCCGTCGATGGCCGTCACGCGGGCGCCGGTGCGCACCTCCACCCCGAGCGCGCGCAGCTGGGCCTCGGCGGCGCGGGACAGGTCCTCGGGCATGGCCGGCAGCACCCGGGGAAGGCCCTCGACGAGCAGGACGCGCGCCCGGCGCGGATCGATGCGGCGGAACTCCGAGGCCAGGGTGTGGCGGGCGATCTCGGCCACCGCCCCGGCGAGCTCGACCCCGGTCGGTCCGCCCCCCACCACCACGAAGGTGAGCAGGGCCAGGCGGCGCGCCGGGTCCTCGGCCCGGTCGGCCTCCTCGAAGGCGATGAGGATACGGCGCCGCGCCTCCAGCGCGTCCTCGATGGTCTTGAGTCCGGGGGCGAACCGCTCCCACTCGGGATGGCCGAAGTAGGCGTGGGTGGCCCCGGCGGCGACCACCAGCTCGTCGTAGGGGAACGCGGCGCCGTCGGCGAGGAGCACGCGGCGTCCGCCGAGGTCGAACCCCGCCACCTCCCCGAGGACGACGTCCAGGTTCTTCTGGCGGCGCACGAAGCTGCGCACCGGGAAGGCGATGTCGGCCGGGTTCAGGCCGGCGGTGGC
>DATJVF010000241.1:0-2072 GCA_035501995.1 Anaeromyxobacteraceae bacterium | reverse complement strand
GCGCGACTGGTCGGAGGAGCAGGTGAGCACGAGGTCGCCCAGGCCGGAGAGCCCGGAGAGGGTGAGGGGGTTCGCCCCCTTGCGCACCGCCAGGCGGGCGATCTCGGCCAGCCCGCGGGTGATGAGGGCGGCCCGGGCGTTGGCCCCGAAGCCCATGCCGTCGGAGAGGCCGGCGCCGATGGCCACCACGTTCTTCACGCACCCCGCCACCTCCACCCCCACCACATCGGTGCTGGTGTAGGGCCGGAAGGTGCGGGTGTGGAAGGCGTCCTGGACCTGCTTGGAGATGCGCTCCCAGCGGCCGGCGATGGTGACCGCGGTGGGCAGAGCGCGCGCCACCTCCTTCGCGAAGGAGGGGCCGGAGAGGAAGGTGAGGTAGGGGTGCATGGGCACCGGCAGCACGTCCTCCAGCACCTCGCTCATGGTCATGAGGGTGTCGACCTCGATCCCCTTCGCCACCGAGCACATGGGCACGCCGGCGTGGAGGAACCGCTTCGCCTCGATGGTCACGAGGCGCATGGCGGGCGAGGGCACCGCGAAGACCACGAACTCGGAACCCTCGAGCGCCCGCGCGATGTCGGCCGTCGCGCCGAGGGTGGCGGGGAGCGCCACCCCGGGCAGGTAGCGCGGGTTCTCGTGCTGCCTGGCGATGGCCTCCAGCATGGGGACGTCCTTGTCCCAGAGCGTCACCGGGAAGCCCTTTCCGGCGAGGGTGGCGCCGAGCGCGGTCCCCCACGAGCCGGCGCCGAGGACGGTCGAACGCATGTGGGCTTCTCCTTGTTCGAGGTGCGGTCCATTGTAGCCCCGCTGCGCCCGCGGCAGGCCTTCGGTCGCGCCCCGGCCTATGGCCGTCAGCAGGCCGCCGCCAAGAGAGCCCTGAAGAACCTCGGGTGGCGGGCGAGGAAGAGGAGGGCCTTCTGCCGCACCGCCGGGCGGCGGGCGAGGCCCAGCACGGCGCGGGCGGCGGCGGAGTAGCGGGCGAAGCGCCGCGCCTCGGCCCGCTCGAAGGCCCGCAGGCTCCCTGAGGAGGTCCTCGAGGCGAGCACTTCGCGCAGGTGCTCGCCGAGCTCCACCGCGCCTGCGAGCGCGAGGGACAGCCCCTCCCCGGTGATGGCGTCCACGTAACCGGCGGCGTCGCCGAGGAGCACCAGCCGTTCAAGGACGCGGGCGCGCGCGGCGCGGGCGAGGGGCCCCACCCCGGCCGGCGCGCTCGCCCGGGGCGCTCCTCCGAGCCGCTCCTCGAGCTCCGGGAAGCGCGCCATGAGCTCCTCGTGGGTGGCCCGCCGGGCGGACTCGCACAGGAAGGCCACCCCGATCCGGTCGGGGCCTACCGGGGTGACGTAGGCCTCGACCCCGTCGCCGAAGTGGACCTCCACCGCGTCCGACCAGGGGCGGCAATGGAAGTGCTGTCGAAGCCCGTAGCGCGGCGGCCCGGCGACGGGGAGGTCAAAGCCCCTCCCTTCGGCGGATGGGCGAGGCGAGCCCGTCGGCGGCGACGAGGAGGCGACCTCGCTCGACGGAGGCAGGGGTCTCGACCACCACCTCTCTTTCCTCCCGGCGGTGAGCGCGCACGGGTGCGAGCTCGCGGACCTCGGCGCCGAGGCCGCGGGCCCTCTCGAGGAGGGCCGCCGAGAGGGCGGTGCGCCGCACCCCGAGCCCCCCCGGAGGAGGCAGGCGCGCCTCGGCCGACAAGGCGCCGTCCTTCCAGCGCACGGCGAGGATCGGGTGGAGCGCCTCCCGGGGGAGGAGCTCCCGTGCCCCGAGCTCCTCGAGGGCCATCCGACCGGCCGGGAGGAGCCCTTCGCCGCAGGCCTTGTCGGCGGGCAAGGGGCCTCGCTCGAGGACCAGGACGTCGAGGCCTTGCCGCGCCGCGGCGGCCGCCGCCGCCAGGCCCGCCGGGCCGCCGCCGGCCACGATGACGTCGCGCAGCCTCCCCAATGGGCCTCCCTCTAGCCCAGGCGAGCGCGGGCGTAGGCGAGCGCCGAGCGCGCCACTGCGCCGACCATCGCCACCGCGGTGGGCCGGCGAGGCGGCGAGAGCTCGCCGGCGAGGAAGCGGCGGAGGGCCTCGCC
>DATJVF010000240.1:0-6947 GCA_035501995.1 Anaeromyxobacteraceae bacterium | reverse complement strand
CGGTGGCCATCGACGTCCGCCAGCCGGTGCGCTCGGCGGCGCGCATCGCCGAGCCGCAGCTGCGCGGGCGCGCCCAGCTCGTGCTCGAGCTCGACCCGGTGCCCCCGGTGCGCTGCAGCGAGCACGAGCTCGCCCAGGTGGCCCTGAACCTGCTCGTGAACGCTGGCCAGGCCATCTCGGCCGGGAGGCCGGCCGAGAACGAGATCCGCGTGGTCACCCGCACCGCCCCCGACGGGCGCGCCATCCTGGAGGTGCGCGACTCGGGGGTGGGCATCCCCGCCGAGAACCTCTCGCGGATCTTCGACCCCTTCTACACCACCAAGGCGGTGGGGGAGGGCACCGGGCTCGGCCTCTCCATCTGCCACGGGATCGTCGAGGCCCTGGGCGGCGAGATCGAGGTGGAGAGCGCGCCGGGGCGGGGCACGCTGTTCCGAGTGCTCCTGCCGCCCTCGGTGGCGACCGCCGTCCCGGCCCCGGCGCCGCAGCCGCCGGCGTCCCTGCGCCGGGGTCGGGTGCTGGTCCTCGACGACGAGCCGCTCGTCTGCCGGGCGGTGGCGCGCACCCTGGGGAACGAGCACGAGGTGGTGACCCTCACCCACCCCGACGAGGCCATGGCCCGGCTCTCGGGCGGCGAGCCCTTCGACCTCGTGGTGTGCGACCTCATGATGCCCGGGCTCACCGGGATGGAGTGCTTCGAGGCGCTCAAGGCGAGCCGCCCGGAGCTCGCCCGGACCATGGTGTTCCTCACCGGCGGGGCCTTCACCGATGAGGCGCGCTCCTTCCTGGAACGCGTGCCCAACCGGCGCATCGAGAAGCCCTTCGACGCCGAGGCCCTGCGCGCCCTCGTGGCCGAGCAGGTGGCGCTCGCAGCGGCCTGAACGGGCACGATGAGGCCGGCCTCCTGAAGGCAGGAAGAGATAGCGCTCCTTCATGCAGCAAAGACGCGTCGCGAGAGCGACCTGCCGGCCCAGCGGCGAATGGTGCCGCACGCCACCAAGGCAGGGAGCTCCGGCCCTCAGGCCCGCTTGAGGACGGGGAGAGGTCCATGGTGGGTGGGCCCCGCCCGAGGCTGGCCCTCCCGGGACGGGAGAGGCAGAAGCCTCAGGAGGGTATCCCCGTGGTCCTCTCGCGCTGTACAATGGCTCTCGTGACCGCGAAGCCGAGGAGCGCACCGTCTCCCCTTCTCCCCATCGTCGCGCGCTACGAGGTGGGGAGCCACGTCGTCCGCGTGACCAGGATCTCCGAGGGCCGCTACGGCGTGGCCGTCGACGAGGAGGAGGTGCCGAGCACGTTCGGCACCCAGGCCGACGCCTGGGAGGCCGGGGTGCGCGAGGCCGACCGGCGCAACCGCCTCCCGGCGAAGTGAGCCCACTCTAAAGGCGGCCCGGCGGCTTTCGCGCGCGGGCGACGAGGGCGAGCTTGCCCGCGCGGCCGAGGCCCTTCACCGCGTGCTCGCGGCGCAGGGCCGCCCCTCGGTCGGGGACGAGCTCCGCGTAGACGAGTTCGACCGGGAGCCGCGAGCGCGTGTAGCGGGCGCCCTCTCCGGCGCGGTGGCGCTCGAGCCGCCGCCAGAGGTCGTTCGTCGCCCCGGTGTAGAGCGTGCCGTCGCCGCAGCGGAGGATGTAGACGCGCCAAGGGCTCTGCGCCGGCCTGCCGGCGCGCCCGAGCGCCGAGCGCTGGGGCCTCACCCCTTGGCGGGCGAGATGGCGAGGTGGGCGGGCTCGAGCGCCAGGGCGGCCACCCTTCCGTGGCCTCCGGTCCTGAAGGAGCCGGGCGCGACCACCACGTGGTCCACCGGGTCCCCCTCGACCGTGATCCACACCGCGCCCCGCTCGCAGGCGATCTCGACGCCGCGCGCGGCGCGCGCGCTCCAAGCCCTGCCGGCCTTGAGGTCGAACTCGGACTTCGACTGCGCTGCGCTTCGCCGGAAGATGGCCGGCCCTTTCGAGAACATCATGGCGACCTCCACGCCCAGAACCTAATGCAGACGGAGTCATGAGTACAGATACAGATAAGTTCATCTGATACCGGTACAGATGACGTCGGTGTTGAAGTGTGTTAGAACACCTGCTTGATGCGACCCACTTCCGTAGGGCCTCGTAGGGAGCTGCAGGGCGGGGAGCTGCTCTACGAGGCCATCGCGCAGCGCTTCGCCCGGGCCATCCTCGGCGGCACGCTCGCCCCGGGCGAGAAGCTACCCTCGGTGCGCCAGCTGCGCCGGGACGAGGCTGTCTCGGCGGCGACGGTCCTCGCGGCCCTGTCCCAGCTCGAGGGCCGAGGCCTCATCGAGGCGCGCCCGCGCTCGGGCTACTTCGTGAAGGCGCGCGCGGTCCTGCCAGTGCCGAGGACGAGCGCCCCTCCCGCCCACGCCGCCTCGGCGCTCGAAGGGGTGAGCGCCCTCGTGGCCGACGTCTACCGCTCGGCGTCCGACCCCGGGCTCGTCCACCTCGGCGCGGCCCGACCGGCGCCCGAGCTCCTCCCGGCCCAGGCCCTCGGCCGGGCCATGAGCGCCGCGTCCAAGAACGCGGCGGCGGGCGGCGTCGACTACACCTACCCGCCCGGGCTCGCCTCCCTGCGCCGCCTCATCGCCCAGCGGGCGGTGGCGATGGGGTGCCTCATCTCCGAGGACGACCTGGTGGTGACGGGCGGGGCGACCGAGGCGGTCCAGCTCTGCCTGCTCGCGGTGGCGAACCGGGGCGACACGGTGGTGGTCGAGTCCCCGGCCTACTACGGCGTGCTCGTGGCCCTCGAGGCGCTCGGGCTGAAGGTGCTGGAGGTGCCCTGCCACCCCGACAGCGGCCTCGACCTCGACGCGCTCGAGGGGCGGCTTGCCGCGCACCGGGTGGCGGCGGTGCTGGCGGTGCCGAGCTTCTCGAACCCGCTCGGGAGCTGCATGCCCGACCCCGCCAAGGAGCGGCTCGTGCGCATGCTCTCGGCGAAGGCCATCCCGCTCGTCGAGGACGATGTCTACGGCGACCTCGCCTTCGGACCGGCCCGGCCGAAGCCGGCCAAGGCCTTCGACGGGGACGGCACGGTGATGTACTGCGGCTCCTTCTCGAAGACGGTCGCCCCCGGGCTGAGGGTGGGCTACGTCGCCCCCGGCCGCTGGCGGGAACGGGTGGAGGTGCTGAAGTTCGCGACCTCCTCCGCCACCTCCACCTTGCCGCAGCACGCGCTCGTGCACTTCCTCGCCGAGGGGAGCTACGACCGGCACCTGCGCACCCTGCGGGCGCGCCTCGAGCAGAACGTGGCCCGGGTGGCGGCCACGGTGGCCTCGAGCTTCCCGCCCGGGACCCGGGTGTCGCGGCCGCGCGGGGGTTGCTTCCTGTGGGTGGAGCTCCCCGGGAACGTGGACGCGCTGAGGCTCCACGCCCGCGCCCACGACGCCGGGGTGGCCATCGCCCCCGGGCACATCTTCTCGGCCAACCAGGTCCACCAGAACTGCATCCGCCTCTCCTGCGGCGAGGCGTGGAGCGAGCGCATCGAGGGGGCGGTGCGGCTCGTGGGCCGGCTGGCCTCGCGGCTGGCCGACGCGCCGCTCCCCCTCAGCCCTTCGTGAACTTGGCCAGGCCGCGCTCGACGGCGTCGATGAGGTAGGGCCTCAGCTCGCGGGCCGAGATGATGCGGTCGAGCGAGCCCACCTTCTGGGCGCGCTCCACCGAGTGGATGTGGTCGAACTCGACGCCCACCTCCCCGAGCTTCTCCGAGCGCACCTGGGCGACCACCTCGCCGAGGCGCACCCGGGCGGCCGCGCTCGCCGCGGCGGCCTTCTCGGCCTCCACCACCCGCGGGTCCTTGCGGGTGCGGGTCTCCACCTCGCGGGCGAAGACCACCGCCGCCGCCGGGGCCCCGCCGATCACCGAGGCCCGCGCCCCCTCCACCGCCGAGATCTCGATGTTGTCCCGGAGGGTCTTGGCGAAGACCACGAAGGCGCCGCCGTGGTAGCGCGAGACCACGCAGAAGACGATGGGTCCCTGGAAGTTCACCACCGCCCGCCCGATCTCGGCCCCGTACTCGAGCTGCAGGCGGCGCATCGACTCCGGCGAACCGTCGAAGCCGGAGAGGTTCGCAAGCACCACCACCGGCCGGTTGGCGCTGGCGGCGTTGATGGCCCGGGCGATCTTCTTGGAGGATTGCGGGAAGAGCGTCCCGGCTGACCAGTACTCGGGCCCGTCGGCCGGCACGAACTCGAGCCGGGGGAGCGGACGCGACTGGATGCCGATGAGGCAGACCGGCCAGCCGCCGAGGTGCGCGTCCCACACGACGCCGGTGTCCCCGCCGCGCATATCGCGCCAGCGCTCGAGGGGCGGGTGGTCCTGATCGATGCAGGCCGCCATCACCCGGCGGATCTCGAAGGGCTTCTTGCGGTCCGGGTTCTTCTCGGCGCTGAAGATCTCGCCCACGGTGGCGAAGCCGGCCCCGCCCTCCGGGCCGTGGGGGTGGTCGCGCACGTCGCGGTCGCGCGGGTCGGTGGTCGGGGCCCGGCGCGGGAACCGCTCGCCCCTGACGAGGTAGGCGTGGTCGTAGTGCCGGAGCAGGATCTGGCAGGCCTCGGCCACGCTCGAGGCGTGGTACTGCGCCTGGCCGTTCACCCCCATGATGCGGTCGTAGCCGCCGATACCCTCGTTGTCCTCGGCCGAAACGCTCCCCGAGTACTCGAGGGCCTGCTTGCCGGTGAGCACCATCGAGGAGCCGGGGATCATGACCAGGATCCCCCTGGTGTGCATGAGCATGGTGGCCTCGGCGTTCCAGTAGGGCTGGGCGCCGACGGTGATGCCGAGCACGACCACGTTCACCTCGCCTCCGCGCTGGGTGAACTCGATGAGCCGGCGCAGGACCCGCGAGACCCAGTCCATGTTCTCGGTCCCGGTCTGCATCGAGATCTTGGCCCCGGCGCAGACCTCGAACCACTCGAGCGGCACCCCGCGCGACTCGGCCAGCCCCAGGGCGGCCTCGATGCGCCGGCACTCGGGCTCGGCCACCGAGCCCATCTCCCGGCCGGGGTCGCCGAGCACGATGACCCGCTCCATCCCCTCCGGGTGCTGGGCGGTGAAGCTCCTCACCACCCCCACCACCACGTTGGCGGTGTTCGACCCGGGCGGCCGCTCCACCCGCGCGAGCGCCTCGCCGGAGGCGTCGAGGTCGTACTCCTCGAACTCGCCCGGCGGCAAGGGCGACTGCACCCCTCGCGGCGGCGCCAGCATGCGCACGATCTCGAAGGGGTGGGTGAGGCCGCGCCGGCGCAGCTGCACCACCTTCTGCTGGTACTCGGCCATCGGCTCGATGGGCCGGTCGGTCGGCTCGTCCCAGCGGATGGAGAGGGCCTGCCCCATGATGACCCTGAGCAGGATCTCCTTCAGCCCGCCCTGCTCCGGGTCGGGGACCCGAGCGGTCACGAGCAGCATCTCGAGCCCGAGCCCGGCACTGGCGGGCGCCAGCCGCTCGGCGAGCAGCTGCACCTCCTCGCGCGAGAGGAGGAGCGGAGGGGTGACGGTGAGCAGCACCCGGTTCCACTCGAGGCGCTGGTGTGGGGCGCGGCGGGCCTGGAAGAGCCGCATGCCGGCCAGCGCCTCGTGGAACATGCGCTCGAGGCCGGGGAGCTGCACCACCCGCCCGGTCGCGTCGCGGACCGGCACGAGCTCGCGGACCTCGGCCATGGCGAAGAGCCGCTCGTCCTTGGGGTTCCCCTGCGCCACCGCCCGGTACAGGTAGACGTCCTCCACCGAGGGGAGCCGCTCGAGGTCGAACTTGGCGAGGCGCGCGAACTGCATGCGCTCGGCCAGCATGAAGTGGATGCCCCGGCCCCGCTTCTCCTCGCTCCACCCCTCCGGCCCGCCGCGGAAGTGGAAGTGCTGCTGGGCGGCGCTGCCGGCGCCGCGGGCAGCGGGCGCGATGAACACCGAGACCCGCCGCACCGGGCGGGTGAAGCGCGCCGCCCCCAGGGCGGCGAGGAGCCCCTCGGCCACCTCTTCGGGTGCGCCGAGCGGGGCCTGCGACCAGCTGTAGAGCTCGAGGATGACCTCGCGCTCCGGGGGGAGGGCCTCCGCCAGGCGCGCGAGCGCCCGCAGGGCCTCCGGGGAGCCCTCGGCCGGGGCCGCGCCGGCGAGGAGCCTGAAGCGCCGTCCCTGGTACTCGTAGTCGCACTCGGCCGAGGGCAAGCCCTCGCGCACCTGGGCCTTCACCCTCCCGAGCGGGCGAAAGCGGTAGTAGCGGCGCAGCAGGGTCTCGACGAGCCGCGCGCAGTCGCCGGGCCGCGCCGCCGCCATGTCGGCCACGAGGAGCGGGGCGAGGGCCGGGGGGGACTCGACCAGCCGGTGGATGATGGCCTCGCGCTCCTCCCCCGCCGCGGCGGGCAGCCGCGCCAGGTCCTCCTCCACCTGCGCGTAGGCCAGCGCCCGCCCCTTCTCCAGGGCCGGCTGGTCGAAGCGGCGGTAGCGGATCTCGCGGGCCAGGTCGGCCAGGGCCGCGAAGCGCTCGTGGCCCAGGTCGACCAGCCGGTCGAGCATCTGGCGCGCCCTCGTCCCCGAGAACCCGGGCGGCGCGCCCTCGCCGGCGAGCCGCCGCTCGAGCATGGCGGCCATGATGGGCAGCTGCTCGTCCACCCGCTCGTGCGCCTTCTGGATGCGCAGGAGCGCCAGCTGGAGCGCCCGCCCGGGCGCCTCCATCGACACCCCGTAGTGGCCGAGCGCGCTGCGAAGCAGCTCGACGAAGCTCGCCGAGAGTCCACCGCCGCGCGCCTCCGGCTCGTGCAGGTAGCGCCAGAACTCCTCCAGCGGCGGCCGTCGCTCGGCGCTCCCGGCCGGCCTGGTGCGGGTGAAGAGCGACTCGAGGTCGGCGAAGACGCCGAGCGCCGCCTCCTCGGCGTGCAGCACGTCCTCGGCCTGGTCGGGCACGGCCGCCGCCAGCTCGCGCAGGCCCCCTGCCAGGCGCTTCGCCTCCGCCGGCGC
>DATJVF010000239.1:0-3039 GCA_035501995.1 Anaeromyxobacteraceae bacterium | reverse complement strand
AGCGGCCGAGCGCCACCCCCGCCGCCAGCCCGCGGGCGGCGAGGCGCGCCACCACCGCCTCGGCGTCCCCGACGTCGAAGGCCATCTCGTTGAAGGTCGGGCCGCCGAAGAGGAGCTTGAAGCCGGCCCGCCGCATGGCCTCGCGCAGGGTGCGGCCGCGGGCGTGGTTCAAGCGGGCGAGGTCGTGGAGGCCCCGGCGCCCGAGCAGGGCGAGGTGGATGGTGGCGGCGAGCGCGCACAGGCCGGCGTTGGTGCAGATGTTGCTCGTCGCCTTCTCGCGGCGGATGTGCTGCTCGCGGGTGGAGAGGGTGAGGACGAAGCCGCGCCGGCCCAGCTTGTCGAGGGTGGCGCCGCACAGGCGGCCCGGCATCTGGCGGACGTGGGCCTCGCGGGCGGCGAAGAAGCCCGGGGCCGGCCCGCCGAAGTTGAGCGGGTTGCCGAAGCTCTGGAAGGTCCCGGTGGCGACGTCGGCGCCGAGCTCGCCCGGGCCCCTGAGGAGCCCGAGGGCGACCGCCTCGGTCGTCACCGCCACCGAGAGCGCCCCCTTCTCGCGGGCGAGCCGGGCGGCCTCGTCGACCCGATCGACGACCCCGAAGAAGTTGGGGTAGCCGAGGACCACCGCCGCCGTTGCGCCGTCCACGGCGCGCTCGAGCGCCGGCTGGTCGGTGCGTCCCTCCGCGTTCCACGGGACGGTCACGACCTCGTCGTGGGTGGAGGCGAGGTAGGTGCCGAGCACCCGGCGGTAGTGGGGGTGGAGCGCCGCCGAGACCACCACCTTGCGGCGCCCGGTGAGACGCACGGCCATGAGGGCCGCCTCGGCGGTGGCCGAGGCGCCGTCGTACATGGAGGCGTTCGCCACCTCGAGGCCGGAGAGCAGGCACACCAGGGTCTGCCACTCGAAGAGCGCCTGCAGGGTGCCCTGGGAGACCTCGGGCTGGTAGGGCGTGTAGGCGGTGAAGAACTCGCCGCGCAGGAGGAGCTGGTCGACCACCGGCGGGACGTGGTGGGGATAGGCGCCCGCCCCGATGAAGGGCGGGTGAGCGACCTCGTTGCGGGCGGAGAGCCGGCGCATCTCGGAGAAGAGGGCGATCTCGTCGAGCGGGGGGCGGACCGCGAGCGGGCGGGCGAGCCGGAGCGGCTCGGGAACCGAGCGGAACAGGTCGTCGAGGCTGTCGACGCCGACCGCCGCGAGCATCTCCCGGATCTCCTCCGGGGTGTGGGGGTGGTAGCGCACGGGTGCTCCCTGGGGCGGGGCGAGATGCGGGGAGGCCTATTCGACCTCCTCCTCCAGAAACTTCCGGTAGCCCCCGGCGTCGAGCAGGGCCTGGAGCTCGCCGGGGTCGGCGAGCTCGACCTGGATCATCCAGCCCTCCTCGTAGGGGTCCTCGTTGATGGTCTCGGGCGCGTCGGAGAGGGGGTCGTTCACCTCGACCACCTTCCCGGTGACCGGCGAGAAGAGCTCGGAGACGGCCTTGGTCGACTCGACGACGCCGAAGGCTTCGCCCTTCTTGACGAGGTCGCCCACCTCGGGCAGCTCCACGTAGACGATGTCGCCGAGCTGGTCCTGGGCGTGGTCGGTGATGCCGACCACGGCGCGCTGGCCCTTCAGGCGACACCACTCGTGGTCCTTGGTGTACTTGAGGTCGTCGGGGAAGTTCATGCGGGCCTCCTGGGGCATGATCGCGCGGGGCGGTCACTTCTTGCGGGCGTAGAAGGGGGTCTTCACCACCTTGGCCGCCACGGCGCGGCCGCGGATGTCGACGGCGAAGGTCGAGCCCTCGGCGGCCAGGGCCGGCGGGACGTAGGCGAGGCCGATCGAGGTCCCGAGGCTGGGGGACTTGGTGCCGCTCGTGACCGTCCCGACCGGCTTGCCGTCCTGCAAGACGGCGTAGCCGTGCCGCGGGATCCCGGGCTCGGTGAGCACGAAGCCCACGAGCTTGCGCGAGAGCCCGGCCGACTTCTGGCGCACGAGCGCCTCGCGGCCGACGAACTCGCCCTTGTCGAGCTTCACCACCCAGGCGAGCCCGGCCTCGAGCGGGGTGCTCTCGTCGTCCATGTCGGAGCCGTAGAGGCGGTAGGCCATCTCGAGCCGGAGCGAGTCGCGGGCGCCGAGCCCGCAGGGGGCGATGCCCAGGGCCCGCCCTTCCTCGAGGAGCGCCGCCCACAGGCCGGGGGCGCGCTCCGAGGCGGCGAAGAGCTCAAAGCCGTCCTCGCCGGTGTAGCCGGTGCGTGCCACCAGGCTCTCGACGCCGGCGACTTCACCCTGTGTGAATCGATAGGTCCCGATGGAGGGCAGGCGCAGGCTGGTGAGCTTCTGGAGGAGCTCGGCGGCCCGCGGGCCCTGGAGCGCGAGCTGCGCGAAGAGATCCGACTCGTTCGCGACCTGGGCCCCGGAGGCGTGACCCTGGAGCCAGTCGTAGTCCTTCTGGCGGTTGCCGGCGTTGACGCAGACGAGCAGGTCCTCCCCCGAGCGGCGGTACACCACCACGTCGTCGACGATGCCGCCCCCCTCTCGGCACAGGCAGCCGTACTGGGCCTGCCCGTCGGCGCAGCGCGCGAGGTCGTTCGTGAACAGCCGCTGCAGGGCCTCGAGGGCCCGGCCACCGCGGAAGACGACCTCCCCCATGTGTGAGACGTCGAACAGCCCGACCCGCTCGCGGACCGCGGCGTGCTCGGCCAGGATGCCCTCGTACTGCACCGGCATCTCCCAGCCGGCGAACTCGACCATCCGCGCGCCGGCGCGGACGTGGACGTCGTAGAGCGGCGTGCGCTGGGGCATAGGGGACCTAATTCAGGGTGCCGGCGCATCATATCGGGCGCGCCCTCGAATTCAAGCCAAGCGGACGCCCGGACGCGCCATGCCAGGCCTCCCACCGGACCGCGCTAGCCCTGGCGCGGCGGCCGTTCCCGCCGGCGGGCGAGCTCGAGCGTATTCACGAGCAGCATGGCCCGGGTCATGGGTCCGACGCCGCCCGGGACCGGCGTGATGGCCGCGGCCCGCTCGGCGGCGGCGGCGTACTCGACGTCCCCGACGAGGCG
>DATJVF010000238.1:0-4944 GCA_035501995.1 Anaeromyxobacteraceae bacterium | reverse complement strand
CGCGGCGGCGAGTCGCACCTTGCGGTCGGGATCGAGCAGGCGCAGCGCGGCGAGCACGCCGCCGAGCTCGCGGCGCATCCGGTTGTTGGCGATGACGGTGTCGCGATCCGGCGGCGGGGGGCGGATCTCGGCCAGGGTGGCCGCGTCGAGCACCCGGTCGCCCTCGACCACCACCACCTTTCCCCCGGCCACCGCCAGCGCGCCCTCGGAGAGGGCCTGGAGCACCCGGACCGCTCCCGGGTCGGCCGATGCGGCCAGCTGCCTTATGGCGGCGATCTTGGCGTCGGAGTCGTCGGAGGCGAGCTTGGCGAGGGTTCCCGGCTCGACGGCCAGCGCGGCCGAGGCGGGCAGGGCGAGGAGGGCGAGGAGGAGTGGGCGGGAGGGGCGCACGGTGGGATCGCGAGGCGGGCCGGCCCGGAGAGAGCCGGCCCGCCGTCAGGGTCACATGTTCTGCTTGCCCTCGTTGCCGGGGACGAACGGGCTCCAGGGCTGGGCCCGGATGGGCTCTTTGGTCTTCCAGACCACGTTGAACTGCCCGTCGGGCCGGATCTCGCCGATGAAGACCGGCTTGTGGAGGTGGTGGTTCGTGGCGTCCATGGTGAGCACGAAGCCCGAGGGCGCCTGGAAGGTCTGGCCGCTCATGGCGGCGATCACCTTGGCGGTATCGGTGGAGTGGGCCTTCTCGACCGCCTGCTTCCACATGTGGATGCCGACGTAGGTGGCCTCCATGGGGTCGTTGGTCACCACCTTGTCGGCGTTGGGCAGCCCCTTCTTCTTGGCGTAGGCGCGGTACGCCTTGATGAACGCCTCGTTGGCCGGGTTCTTGAGGGACATGAAGTAGTTCCAGGCGGCGAGGTGCCCCACCAGCGGGGCGGCGTCGATGCCGCGCAGCTCCTCCTCACCCACCGAGAAGGCCACCACCGGCACGTCGGTGGCCTTCAGGCCGGCGTTGCCGAGCTCCTTGTAGAAGGGGACGTTGGAGTCGCCGTTGATGGTGGAGATGACGGCCGTCTTGCCGCCCTCGGCGAACTTCTTGATGTTGGCCACGATGGTCTGGTAGTCGCTGTGGCCGAAGGGGGTGTACACCTCCTCGATGTCCTGGTCGGTCACGCCCTTGGAGTGCAGGAAGGCCCGCAGGATCTTGTTGGTGGTGCGCGGGTAGACGTAGTCGGTGCCGAGCAGGTAGAAGCGCTTGGCGCCGCCGCCCTCCTCGCTCATGAGGTACTCGACCGCCGGGATGGCCTGCTGGTTCGGGGCGGCCCCGGTGTAGAAGACGTTCTTCTCGAGCTCCTCGCCCTCGTACTGCACCGGGTAGAAGAGCAGGCCATTCAGCTCCTTGAAGACCGGCAGGACCGACTTGCGCGACACCGAGGTCCAGCACCCAAAAACCACCGACACCTTGTCCTGGGTGATGAGCTGGCGGGCCTTCTCGGCGAAGAGCGGCCAGTTCGAGGCGGGGTCGACCACCACCGGTACGAGCTTCTTGCCCATGACGCCACCCGAGGCGTTGATCTCCTCGATGGTCATGAGGGCCACTTCCTTGAGGGCGGTCTCGGAGATGGCCATCGTGCCCGACAGCGAGTGAAGGATTCCGACCTTGATGGTATCGGCCGAGCGGCCGGTGCTCGGGACGAGGGCCAACGCCAGGGCCAGGGCCGAGGCGCACAGCGTGATGGCGAGCTTCATGCGGCGCATGCAATCCCCTTCTGTTTGGTGATGCGAGGTCATCGGCCGGGTTAGCGAGAAGCGTGCCAGGGCGCGGCGGCCGCGCCGGCCCTGACGGTGCCGCCGGTTGTCGCTCGGGAGCTCGGAGGCCACTACCCGGACGGTCCGCCGGCAGCGGGTCGACCGGGGGGGAGGTGCCTCTCGAGCGCGCAGAACCGTGCCCTGAAACCGGGCGCACCGCGGCCCCGGGGAAGGCCGTGGGCCTAGGATCCTGCCGGTCGGCCGGCGAGCGGCACCCGCATCTCGCAGGCACGCGGACGCCCATCGGGAGGACCGCGCGGCGACCGTTGTTCACCCGGAGTGTCGTATGGCTCTGCGCCTCGAGACCCGCGCCGCGGCGGCGAGGGCGGGTGCCCTGGCACTCCCCGCCTGCGGCCGCGCTGCACGGGGTCCCCGGGTCGGCCCCCAACTCGGCGCGCCTCGCGCGCTCAGGGCCAGGGCGTGGGCCGCGCGTGACCCCGGGCGGTCCTGGCGGCTATCCTTCGGAATCCTTCGGAAGGTCCCGGTCCTCGAGGAGGCGCGGGGTGCTCAAGATCGTCATCGGCGACAAGAACTACTCGTCCTGGTCGATGCGGGGATGGCTGGCCCTCGAGCTCACCGGCGCGCCGTACGAGGAGGTCCTCGTCCGGCTCGACCGACCCGACACCGCCGAGCGCATCCGCAGCTATTCCGCGGCCGGGCGGGTGCCGGTCCTCCTCGACGGCGACCTGGCGGTATGGGATTCGCTCGCCATCTGCGAGTACCTCGCCGAGCGCTTCCCCTCGGCCGGGCTCTGGCCCGCCGCGCCGCGGGCGCGGGCTCTCGCGCGGGCGGTCTCGGCCGAGATGCACGCCGGCTTCGAGGCGCTGCGCGCGAGCCTGCCGGTCAACATCCGCTCTCGCCTCAGGGCCGGGCCGCTCGCGCCGGCGGCGGCGAGAGACCTCGAGCGCATCCGCGCCATCTGGCGCGGGCTCCTCGCGCCCGAGCGCGACGGCGATTACCTGTTCGGCCGGTTCGGCATCGCCGACGCCATGTTCGCCCCGGTGGTCACCCGATGCCGCACCTACGGCCTCACCCTCGAAGGCGTGGAGGCCGCCTACGCCGAGGCGGTCCTGCGCCACCCCGCGGTCGCCAAGTGGATCGCCGGCGCCCTGGAGGAGGGAGGCTCGATCGCCCGCTTCGACGGCGGCTAGGCCTCGCGCGGCCCGGAGGCCCCCTCCGGCCCTCGCCCGTGCCGGTCCGTCGCTCGCGCTCGCGCGAACCTGAGGGCGCCGTCCGCGGGGGCGAGCCGTCCCTCGAGGTCGGAGGCGCGGGCGAGCGCAGCGCGGGCGGCCGAGGGGTCGATGGTGTTGAACTCGAAGAGGCCGTAGTGGTGGCCCACCAGGACCCCGACGCCGGCGGCCCGGCAGAGGGCGATCGCCTCCTGGAGGTGGAAATTGCCGGGCACCCCGCGGCTCTTGCGGTAGGCGTCCCGCCCGTTCACCGGCAGGAGCGCCACCTCCACCCGGAGGGCCGAGAGCTGCTCGGCGAGGCCCGGGTAGGGCACGCAGTCGCCGGAGTGGTAGAGCTTGAGGCCTCCGAGATCGATCGCGTAGCCCAGAAAGGGATGGCGGCCCTGGGCGTCCGGCGCGAGCTCCTCGTGGGCGGAGGCGAGAGCCTCCACGGTGACGCCTCCCAGGCGGACCACCTCGCCGGCCTCGAGCGGGTGGAGGGCGGCCGGGGCGAGGCCCATGGCGAGGGCGCGATCCCGCTCGGCGGCCGGTACCCCGATGGGCGTCCCCGGGTTGGCGAGGGCGAGGGCCGGCAGGGTACCGGGATCCATGTGGTCCGAGTGGCGGTGGGTGCAGAGGACGAGCGCGATCCCGGTGAGGGCCGCGGGCGCGATGGGCGGAGGCGCGAGCCTGCGATGGGCGAACTCGGTCGAGGCGTACTTCAACGCCAGCGAATCCGACAGGTAGGGATCGATGACCACCCGGGTCCGCCGGTGGGCGAGGACGAAGCCGGCCTGGCCGAGCCAGTAGGCCCGGACGGCCCCGTCGTCGGGGGCGGCCTCGAGCGCCTCGAGGAGCGAGCCCGAGAAGGGCTCGGCCACCACCTCGATCACGCCCGGCCCTCGGCGAGCGCGGCGAGCAGGTTCTCGACGGCGACCCGGGTGGCCTTCTCGACGCTCTCGTCGGTGTAGCCGCCGACGTGCGGGGTGGCGATGACGCGGGGGTGGGCGAGGAGCGCCGAGGGGGAAGGCGGCTCCTCGGCGAAGACGTCGGTGGCGAACCCGGCGAGCCCCCCCTCCTCGAGCGCGCGGAGCACCGCCCCCGCGTCGACGAGGCTCGCCCGGGCGGTGTTGACGAGGTAGGCCCCCCTCTTCATGCGGGCGAGCTCGGCGGTGCCGATGAGGGGGGCGCCCCCGGCCTGGGCAGGGCAGTGGAGGCTCAGGAGGTCGGCGCCGGCCAGGACCTGCCCGAACTCGGCCCAGCTGAAGCCGGCCGGCTGGAAGGATCCGGCCGGGCAGGCGTCGTGGGCGAGCACCCTCGCCCCGAGCCCGAGCGCGTAGGTCGCGACGAGCCGGCCCACGCGGCCGCAGCCGACGAGGCCCACGGTGCGCTCGCCGATCTCGAGGCCTCGCCGCCGCTCCCAGGCGCCGGCCTTGAGGCGCGCGTCGCCGTGCGGGATCGAGCGCAAGAGCGCCAGCATGAGGCCGACGGTGAGCTCGGCCACCCCGCGGGCGTTGGCCCCCTCGGCCCGGAGGACCCGGATGCCGAGGCGGCGGGCCGCCTCGAGGTCCACGTTGTCGAGGCCCGTCCCGTTCCGGCTGATGACCTTGAGCTCGGGGGCGGAGCGGAGGACCACGGCGGAGATCCGCTCCACCCCGGCGAGCCAGCCGACGCAGCCGGGCAGGAGGCGCAGGAGCTCCGACTCGTCGGGCTGCCGGCCCGGGCTCGAGAGGACGAGCTCGAAGCCCGCCTTTCGCAGGAGCTCCAGGGCCGGGTCGCCGTCGCGGGTCAAGGAGCGCGGGGTGACGAGGACGCGGGGGGCCATGGAGCGATCCGGCTACCGGCAGTCGGCGGCGATGCGCGAGAGGGCCTCGAAGCCCGGGCCCTCGGTGGGGATGGCGCGGTGGAAGACCTCGCCGAGGACCTGGGTCCAGCCGTGGATGAAGTACACCCAGCCGTCCTCGATCTGGAGCTCGGAGGCCGCCTGGCGCGCGCGGGCCTGCTCGAGGAACACGAGCTCGCCACGGTA
>DATJVF010000237.1:0-10417 GCA_035501995.1 Anaeromyxobacteraceae bacterium | reverse complement strand
CTCAGCTGGGCCGGCCGCGTAGAGGAGGTGAGCTTCGAGGTGCGGGCCGGCGAGATCTTCGGCATCGGCGGGCTCGTCGGCTCGGGGCGCAGCGAACTCGTCGGCCTGCTCTTCGGTGTCGACCGGCCGGATGCGGGCGAGGTGCGCCTGGGCGGCCTCCCCCTGGCGGTCCGGGGCCCCGCCGACGCCATCCGGCACCGCATCTCGCTCATCACCGAGGACCGCAAGAAGTACGCCATGTTCGGCCCGCGCAGCGTCTCCGAGAACGTCACCATCGTCCACCACGAGATGCGGGGCGGCCCCCTGCTCGACCTTCCCGAGGAAGGCCGGCTCACCGCGAGGATGATCGAGCGGCTGCGCATCGCGGTGGCGAGCCCTTCGCAGGAGATCGAGAGCCTCTCCGGCGGCAACCAGCAGAAGGTGATCATCGCCCGCTGGATGCTGGAGGACGCCGACCTCTACATCTTCGACGAGCCGACCAAGGGCGTCGACGTCGGGGCCAAGGAGGAGATCTACAGGCTGATGGTGGAGCTGGCCCGGGCCCAGAAGAGCCTCATCATGGTGTCCTCCGACATGCCGGAGCTCCTCTCGATGAGCGATCGGATCGGGATCATGCGCGGCGGCCGGATGGTCCGGATCGTGGACAACGCGGGGATCGACGAGCACTACCTCATCCGGGAGTTTATCGGGGTGTGACGGAGGGGCCGATGGTCGAGACCAGGCGTGGCGGCGCCGGGGCGAGCGTGCTGAGGAGCCAATGGTTCTTGCTCCTGCTGGTCGTGCTGCTCACCTCCGCCTTCACCGGCGCGGTGAACCCGCGCTTCTTCCGGGTCAACAACATCGTCAACATCTTCGAGCAGATCTCGACCCTGGGGGTGGTCGCCTCCGGCGCCACCATCCTCATCATCTCCGGCAACTTCGACATCTCGGTGGGGGCCAACATCGGCCTCTCCTCCTGCATCATGGCCATGCTCATGAAGGCCAACCTGCCCTACCCGGTCGCCGTCGCCTCCGGACTGGGGGTGGCCGTCCTGTGCGCCTTCTTCGTCGGCTTCAACTCGATCGTCTTCCGCGCCCCCTCCTTCATCATCTCGCTCGCCGCCATCGGGGTCTTCCGCGGCATCGCCCTCGCCTTGACCCAGGCCTCGCTCCAGACCATCTACGGCAAGTTCGAGGGGCTGGGGTCCACGCGCCTCCTGGGCGTCGTGCCGCTCATCTTCCTCGTGAGCCTGGCGGTCTACGCGGTGGTGGGGTTCATCCTCAAGTACGCCCGGCTCGGCCGGAGGATCTACGCCATCGGCGCCAACGAGCGGGCCGCCTTCCTCTCCGGCGTCCACCTGAACGGCAACAAGCTCGCCTTCTTCGCCATCAACGGCCTCCTGGTCGGCATCGCCGCCACCATGCTCCTCTCCCGCGTCGGGGCCGCCCAGCCCTCGACCGGAGCCGGGATCGAGCTGCAGGCCATCGGCGCGGTGGTGATCGGAGGTACCCCCATGAACGGGGGCAAGGGCCGCATCGTCGGCACCTTCTTCGGGGTCCTGCTCATGGGCGTCATCTCGAACGCCCTCAACATGCTGCAGGTGAGCCCCTACTTCCAGGACGTGACCTTCGGCCTGCTCATCATCCTCTCGGTGGCGGTGAGCGCCCTCAGCCACAAGCGCGGGCGCCGGCCCGCCTGACGCCCCGGGCGTGCGAGCGCCCGCCCGAAGCGGCACCGACATCCCGTGGTCCAAGGCGGGGGCCCGGAGAGAGCGGGCCTCGGTGCCTTTCGCCGACCCCGAGCGGTGGAGACGCTCGGCGACGGGAGACCTTCGGCCTATGCCATCCCGCCGAGCCCCAAGGTAAGCGTGTCACGCACAGTCCCCCTGTGCTCCTCTGTCGGTACGGCCTACTTGGCTGTCGTGCACCCCCCACCTCGGGAAGGCGCATCGCCGCCCCGGGGTGAGGGGGCCGTTCCGCCTCTCCCGGCGGGGCCGGGAGCTCTCGAGGAGACCTCGCATGGACCTCGCCGACGGCAGTGGACTCGTCCATCTTTCGGACCTTCACTTCACCTCCAGTCACCGCACCCTCGACTCCGGCTACCTCATCGACAGCCAGAACAGCCGGCTCAAGAGCGCCGTCCTCTCGAAGTACCTCATCGACCGCAAGCCGAGCCTAGGTTCCTCGGCCATCGTCATCACCGGCGACCTCACCGACAGCGGAGACGAGGAGGACTACCGCATCGCCTCCGGGTTCGTGGCCGCGCTCCAGGGCCAGGGCTTCAGCGTCTTCCCCATCCCGGGCAACCACGACTACTGCAAGGAGGGCACGCTCTGGTTCGAGAGCCAGTCGAGCGCCGCCGAGCGCAGGGACCGCTTCAGGAAGTATCTCGCCGACGTCCGTTACCCCTGCGTCGTCCCGCGCGCCTTCGGGATCCTGGTCCTGCTCGACAGCATGCAGGGCGAGCTCGACGACTGGGCGCACGCCGACAGCTGGGCGCAGGGCCGGCTCGGCCCCGATCAGCTCGCGAGGCTCAAGGCCCTGGTCGACGGCTACCAGGCCGACCGCGCCGGCGGAAAGAAGATCGTGGTCGCCCTGCACCACTCCCCCCTCCACAACCCGCAGAACGACGCCCGGGGCGGACTCGACGACGCCCAGGACTTCCTCGAGGTGGTGCGCGACAAGGTCGACGTGCTCCTGTTCGGGCACACCACGCCGGATGGCCTCCTGCAGCAGGGCTTCCCCGTGGAGGAAGCGCAGCTCGAGATCCCGGTCCTCAACTGCGAGAACCTGGAACACGGCGCCTTCAGCCCCGAGACCCCGGTGGGCGGGTTCGCGCACTGGCTCACGGTGGGACCTGGCCCCGCCGGCCGCCCGGCGATCTTCTACCTGGCCCCGGACTCCAGGGTCTACTGCAACACCCGCAGCCCCACCGACGGATCCTGGCTCGGCGAACAGCGCCTCGGCGATCAGGCCTCCCAGCTATGCGTCGCCGAGAACCAGGACGGCACGCTGGCGGTCGCCTATCTGGGCGCCGACGGGAACGTGTACGCGGTGAAGCAAGCCAGGCCGGGCGGCCCCTGGGAAGCTCCGACACCCCTCGACGGCGGGCACTGGCTGGGCGAGCCGAGCGGGGCCATCCCGGACACCGCACGACTCATGGACGCCGGCCGGAATGCCGACGGCTGCCTGGAGCTGTTCTTCATCGGCGAGGGCTTGAACGTCTATCGGTGCCGGCAGAGCGCCCCCAGCGGACCGTGGGGCACCTGCGCCAAGGTGGCCGGCCCCTCGATTGACCTCGCCCTCGCCAAGAACGCCGACCTGCGGCTCGAGCTCTTCTCGGTGGGTCTCGACCGGAACATCTACCACCAGTGGCCGTCGACCCCGGGCGGCGACCTGGGCGCCCTCGAGCCCCTGGGCGGCCAGGCCGAGACCCTCTGCGCGGTCCAAGCCCCCTCGGGCGAGCTCGAAATCGTCTACGTCGGCACGAACGGGAACCTCTACCGCAACCGCCGGGGCCAAGACGGCCGGTGGGGGGGTGAACGCGCCCTCGGTGGCAGCGCTCGCCAGGCGGCGCTCATCCAAAACCTCGACGGGCGCCTCGAGCTCTTCTACGTCGGGACGAACGGGTACCTGTACCACAACTGGCAGGTCGGCCCCGACGACAGCTGGGCGGGCGAGGAGACGCTGCGGGGACTCTTCGCCAGCGCCCGCCAGCTCGGCGCGGGGCGGAACGCCGACGGGCGCCTCGACCTGTTCTACGTGGGGATGAACTTTCGCATCTACCACATCGAGCAGACGCTGCCCAACGACGCCTACCCGCTGACCGTGGTCGACGTCGCGTCCCTGTCTCGCGAGGTGCAGCTCGTCGCCTCGAGCCTGTGACGGGAGAAGGGTGGCGCCGCGCGCTGCAGGCGGCCGGCCCCGTCCGCGCCGCCCGAGCCCCGACCGCCTCAGCGCAGGCTCGCCAGGGCGAGCCCGGGGCCGGGAGGGGCCGGCACCTCGGCGCCGGCAAGGACCTCGCGCTCCGCCGCCGCCAGGCAGGCGTCGAGCTGTGCGGCGAGCACCTGCACATGGGGCTCGAGCATGAGCGTGCGATGTCCGCCCGGCACCTCGAACGCGTCGACGCCGCCCTGGGCGAGGTCGCCCCAGCCCAGGTCCTCGCCGACCGGGGCGAGGAGCAGGTTCACGGCGCGGGCCCGGAACACCGTCAGCTTGCCGGGGTAGGGGCGGAAGACGTAGCGGCCCACGGCGTGGACGAAGGCGCGGGTGAGCCACTCGTCGCGCAGCTCGTAGGGCATGGCCGCGCGGGACCTCTCGTGGACCCACAGGTGCATTCTGAGGATGAGGTCCACGAGCTCGCGCCGGACCTTGGCCTGGGCCCACCGCCAGAGCGAGGCGGAGTCCTCGGCGGCGAGCTTCTCGGCCCAGCGCTGCACGCGCCGGGCGCGCTGAGGGATCTTCGGATGGTAGGTGTCGATGAGGGCCAGCAGGGGCACCTGTTCGCCGGAGGCGAGGAGCTGCTGGGCCATCTCGTAGGCCACGATGCCGCCGCCGCAGTAGCCGCTCAGGTAATAGGGCCCGTGGGCCTGCCGCGCCCTGATCTCGGCCAGGTAGGCGCGGGCCATGTCCTCGATGCGCTCGTCGGGCGGGGCGACCCCCTCGACACCCCGCGCCTGCAGGCCGAAGAGCGGCCAGGCCGGATCGAGGTGCCGTCCGAGGTCGTGCAGGTTGAAGACGTTGCCCCCGGCCCCGTGCACGCAGAACAACGGGGAACGCGTACCGCCCCGGCGGATGGCGAGCAGGCTCTTCGGGGCGAGCGGGGCCGAGCCGGGGGCCTGGCCCTGCCGATCGCGGATGCTCCGGGCGAGGTGCTCGATGCTGGGTTCCTCGACGAACACGGCGAAGGGCAGGCTGACGCCGGTGTGCTGCTCGATGCGCGCCAGCACCCGGGCCACGAGGAGGGAGTGCCCGCCCAGATCGAAGAAGCCATCGCGCACGCTGCCGACCGGCGTCCCGAGCACCTCCTCCCAGAGGGTGGCGAGCATGGCCTCGAGCTCGTCGCGCGGGCGGACCGCCACCGCCCGCTCCTCATTCCGCGAGCGCTCATCGGGGACGGGCAGGGCCTTGCGGTCGACCTTGCCGTTCGGCGTCAGCGGGAAGGCATCCAGGTCCACGAGGTGCGCCGGCACCATGTAATCGGGGAGCTTGCGGCGGCACAGTTCGCGCAGCTCGACCCGGCTCGGCTCCGGATCTCGCCGCGGCTGGTAGTAGGCGATGAGGCGCCCGTCGCCGGGGCGATCCTCGCGCGCCACCACCGCCACCGCCAGGACGCCGGGGTGCTCCAGGAGCACCGCCTCCACCTCGCCGGGCTCGATCCGGTGTCCCCGGATCTTGACCTGCTGGTCGAGGCGGCCCAGATACTCGAGCGCGCCGTCCGAGCGGAGCCGGCCCGCGTCACCGGTCCGGTACGTGCGCGCCCCGCCGCCGGCGAACGGATCGGGCAGGAACCGCTCGGCGGTGAGCTCGGGCCGGCCGAGGTAGCCGCGCGCGACGCCCGCTCCCCCGAGGAAGATCTCGCCCGCCACCCCCCAGGGCACGAGGTGCCCCATCGGGTCGAGGAGGTAGACGCGGGTGTGGTCGACGGGCACGCCGATGGACGGAGCCAGGGCGCCCGGTTCGATCCGCGCCAAGGTCGACCAGATGGTGGTCTCGGTCGGCCCGTACATGTTCCAGACCTCGCCGGCCCGCTCGAGCAGCGCATCGGCCAGATCGCGTGAGAGCGCCTCTCCACCACACAGGACCTTGAGGCGCCCGTCGCCGCGCCAGCCGGCCTCCACGAGCATGCGCCAGGTGGAGGGCGTCGCCTGCACGACCGTCGCCCCGCTCTCGAGCAGCCGTTCCGCCAGGCGGCCCCCGTCCAAGACCACCTCGCGCGAAGCGATCTCCACCCGCGCCCCCACCGCGAGCGGCAGGAAGAGCTCGAGGCCGGCGATGTCGAAGGCGATGGTGGTGACCGAGAGGACCCGGTCTCGAGCGGTGAGCCCCGGGGTGTGGCTCATCGAGGCGAGGAAGTTCGAGAGCGCCAGCGCGGGCACCTCGACTCCCTTGGGGCGGCCGGTGGAGCCCGAGGTGTAGAGCACGTAGGCGAGGTCCTCTCCTGCCTCGGCCTCTGTCGGCGAGAGGACCGGCGGAGCGCCCGGAACAGCTCCGAGGGCGTCGAGCGAGAGCACCCGGGCCGAACCCGCCCGGGGCAGCCCGGGGCGCAGGCGCTCCTCGGTGAGCACCACTGCGGGCGCGCTGTCCTCGAGGACGTAGGCGATCCGA
The DNA here is from genome assembly GCA_035501995.1 of Anaeromyxobacteraceae bacterium. Taxonomy (GTDB): domain Bacteria; phylum Myxococcota; class Myxococcia; order Myxococcales; family Anaeromyxobacteraceae; genus Anaeromyxobacter_A. The sequence continues at coordinate 4,111 of DATJVF010000237.1, read as the reverse complement.
TCGGGCGGGTACTGCGGGTCGAGCGGTACGTAGGGCGTGCGGGCCTTGAGCGCCGCCACGAGCGCCACCACCACCGCCCGGGAACGCTCCAGGTAGACGGCGACCCGCCGGCCGGGCACGGCCCCGAGCTCGCGGAGCCGGCCGGCCAGCGCGTCGGTGGCGCGGTCGAGCTCGCGGTAGGTGAGCTCTCCCGCCGCATCGATCACCGCGACGGCCTCGGGGGTGAGGCGCACCTGGGCCTCGAACAGGCGCTGGAACGGCACCTTCGGCGCCTGGCCCCGACAGGTGGCGCTGGCGAGCGCCAAGAGCTCCTCGCGCTCGCCCAGCGCGAGCAGCGGGAGGTCGACGAGCCGGCTGTGGCGGTCGGCCGCCACCGCCTCCAGGGCCGCCAGGTAGTGCCCGAGCAGCCGGCGGACGGTGACGCGGTCGAACAGGTCGGCCTTGTACTCGGCGCTCACCACCTGGCCGAGCTCGGCGTCCATCACAAACAGGCTCAGGTCGAACTGGCTGGCGCCACGGGAGAAGCTGAGCGGCCGCAGCCGAAGGCCGTGCGCGCCGCCGACGGGCATGGGGGCATTCTGGAAGTCGAACATCACCGAGACGAGCGGGCTCTGCCCGGGCCGTCGCTCGACCGGGACCTCCGCCACCAGCCGCTCGAAGGGCAGGTCCTGGTGGGCGTAGGCCTCGAGCGAGGCCTCGCGGACCTTGCGCAACAGCTGGCTGAAGGGTTCCTCGAGGTCGATCCGCACCCGCAGCGGCAAGGTGTTGACCAGGGTCCCGACGAAGCCCTCGGCGGTGAGCCGGTTGCGGTTGGCGATAGGCACGCCCACGACGAGGTCGACCTGGCCGGCGTGGCGCGCCAGCACCACCTCGAAGGCGGCCAGCATCACCATGAAGAGGGTTGCTCCCTCGGCCAGGGCCACCTCGCGCAGGGCGTCGATGAGGCCCGGCGGGAGCGGGAGCGGCTCGAGGCCTCCCCGCGGGGTGGTGAGCGGCCCCCGCGGGCGGTCGGCGGGGAGCCGGAGCAGCGGCGCGCCCTCCACCTGCCGACGCCAGTAGGCGAGGTGCTCCTGCATGGCCGCGCCGGCCAGGACTCCTCGCTGCCAGGCCGAATAGTCGACGTACTGCAGCGGCGGCTCGTCGGCTGGCAGCGCACCCCCGCGCGCCAGCACCGCGTAGGCGCCGAGGACCTCCCGGAGCAGGACGCCCATCGACCAGCCGTCGGCGACCATGTGGTGCAGCGAGAACGCCACCACGTGCCGGTCCGGACCGGTCCTGAACAGGCGGACGCGGAAGAGCGCGTCGCGGGCGAGATCGAAGGGCTCGGCCGCCAGCGCGGCCGCACCGCCCGCCGCCGCCTCCTCGGGGTGCGGCTCGCCGCCGAGGTCCGAGAGGGGCAGCCGGATCTCGAGCGGGGGGCCGATCTCGACCCGGGCCGCCCCGTCGACGGTCGGGAAGCGCGTCCGCAGCACCTCGTGCCGGCCCACCACGTGGGAGAGCGCGCGCTCGAGCTCCTCGACCCGCAAGGGCCCCTCGACGGCCAGCGCCGCGGTGACGTTGTAGGCCGAGCTCTTGGGCTCGAGCTGGTGCAGGAACCAGATGCGCTCCTGCGAGAACGAGAGGGGGAGCGGCCCGCGGCGGTCGACGCGCTCGACGCGCGGTAGGGGCGGCGCCCCCTCGCCCCGGGCGATGCGGCCCCCGAGGGCCAGCGGCGTCGGCGCCTCGAAGACCGCCCGAAGCGGCAGGTCGACGCCGAAGGTCTCGCGGACGCGGGAGACGAGCTGGGTCGCCATGAGCGAGTGACCGCCCAGCGCGAAGAAGTCATCGTCGGCATCGACCCGGCCCACGCCGAGCACGCTGGCGACGAGCGCGCACAGCGCGTCGACGAGGGCCGGGGGCGGCTCGTGGCCGTGGGGCGGCCTAGGGGCCCTCGCCCCCACCGCCAGGACCGGGAGCTCGCCCTTTTGGTACAGCTCGCGGCAGCGGCCCCGCTGCACCTTCCCGCTCGAGGTCTTGGGGACCCCGCCCGGCGGGACGAGGACCACCTCGTGGACCGCGAGCTCGTGGCCTTCCGCCACCGCTCCCCGCACGGCGTCCACCATCTCCTCAGCCGGCAACGCACGGGGGTCGTCGACCTCGTGCACCACCACCAGGCGTTCCTCCCCGTCCGCCTCCACCGCGAAGGCCGCTCCGCCGGCTGGCCGCAGGCGCGGGTGGGCGAGGACCGCGGTAGCCTCGAGGTCCTCAGGGTGGTGGTTCCTCCCGAGGATGATGATGAGATCCCTCAGCCGGCCCACCACGAAGAGCTCCTCCCCGTGGAGGAAGCCGAGGTCGCCGGTGCGCAGGTAGCCCGGACCGTCGCCGGCACCGGCTGGGCGGGCCCTGAAGGTGCGCTCGCTCAGCTCGGGCCGGCCGAAGTAGCCGTCGGCCAGGCTGGCGCTGCGCACCCAGATCTCGCCGATCCGGCCCGGGGGCTGCGGCCGGAGTGTCTCGGGATCCACCACCAAGAGCTCGCAGCCGGAGAGGGGCACCCCCGAGCCGGCCAGCACCCGCCCGCGGGCCCCGGCTGCGGCGGGCTCGACCCGGCCCGCCTCCAGCGCTCGCTCGTCGAGGCTGAGGACTCGCGGCGGCTCGCCGATGGGCCCCCAGGTGACGCCCAGCGTCGCCTCGGCGAGACCGTAAGAGGGCGCGAAGGCGGTGCTTCTGAAGCCCGCCCTGGCGAAGGCGGCCGAGAAGCGCTCCATGGTCTGCGGCCGCACGCGCTCGGCCCCACTGAAGAGGAGCCGGAGCGCCCCGAGGTCGAGCGCCTCGATTTGCGCCGGGCTCGCCCGCCTCACGCACAGGTCGAAGGCGGAGTCCGGCGCCCCGCTGATGGTCGCCCGGTAGCGGGTCATCGCCTGAAGCCAGCGCAGCGGACGCTGGAGGAAGGCGCTCGGCGGCATGAGCGTCGTCTCCAGCCCGACCAGCACCGGGACCAGGATGGCGCCCACGAGCCCCATGTCGTGGTAGGGCGGGAGCCAGGCCACCCCGCGGTCGCCGGACGTGAGCTGGCCGCGCTCGACGAGGAGCTCGACCTGGGCGAGGAGGTGGCGGTGGGTGAGCATCACGCCCTTGGGGTCGCCGGTGGAACCCGAGGTGTACTGCAGGAGGGCGAGGTCGCCTGGATCGAGCGGGACCGGGCTGGGCAGCGCGGGGGCCTCGCCCGCCACGCCGGTCGGGAGCCAGCACAGCCGCTCGAGTTCAGGTTCGCGTTGTAGCGCGCGCTCTAGGCGCTCCAGCGTGGCCGGGGTGGTGAGCGCGAAGCGGGCCCGGGCATCCGCCACCAAGGACCGCAGGCGTAACATGGGCCGGTTGAAGCGGGGCGGGTAGGCCGGAACCGCCACCGCGCCGGCGTACCAGCACCCGAACAGGCTCGCGATGTACTCGAGGCCGGGAGGGTGGAGCAGGAGGGCCCGCTCGCCGCGAGCGCCCCGCTTCTCTAGCTCCCGGGCCATCGCAAGGGCCGCGCTGTGGAGCTGCCGGTAGGTGAGGAGCCGCTCGTCGCCCTCGCCGTCGGGGAGGAACCGGAAGGCGACCCGATCTGGCTCTCGCTCGGCCCGGTCCCCGAGCGCTTCAAGGAGATGGCGTGGCGAGGCGGTCAAGGGCGCTGCCGCAAGAGGTCGAGGGCGTTGGAAACGCTTGGCCAGCATACGGGCGTTCGGCGCCGCCCGGCGTACCGTGATCGACGGAACCCCTGAAGGCGCCTCCGCCGAGGGGCCCTGTGGCTAGTTCGCAGAGGACTCACGAGCGAGTAGGTGCGCCCGGCCGGCGCAGGAACTCCGCCCTGACGGCCCGGAGAAGGGACCGATCGAGCGTGCGGGTCAAAACCATGAGGACGAGGTAGGCCGCCCCGGCGGCGGCGGCTCCCACCACGTGATTCGCACCGCGCAGCGCCCCCGCCGCGGCCACCATCGCACCCCCTCCTAGCCAGGTGAACACGAGCGTGCGCCCTACCGATCGATCAAGCACCCCTGCGGGCAGGATGGCAACCGCGGACGCCAGGAGGAGGACCTCGCACAGGGTGAGCGACACACACACACCGAGCCCACCGTTGGCGTAACCTGCCTGAAAG
>DATJVF010000236.1:0-6825 GCA_035501995.1 Anaeromyxobacteraceae bacterium | reverse complement strand
CTACGGCCGCACCATGGCGGTGAACGGCCTGCTCATCGCGCTCTTCCAGCCCTGGGCGAGCCGGATCGCCCGCGGTCGCGACGAGGGCCACCTGCTAGCCCTCGCCGCCCTCCTCGTGGGCGCCGGCACCGGGGCCTACGCCCTGTGCCGGACCCCGGCGGCCTTCGCCGGGGCGACCGCCGTCTGGTCGCTGGGCGAGATCCTCACCCTTCCCACCCTCTCGGCGGTGGTGTCCAGGCTCGCGCCGCCCGAGCTGCGCGGGCGCTACCAGGGCCTGCTCGGGTTCGGCTTCGCCGCCGGCCTCACCCTGGCGCCCGCGATCGGGGGAGCGGTCCTCGGCTGGCTGGGGGCGACCGCTCTGTGGGCCGGGACGGCCACCCTGGGGGCCGCGGTCGCCGCCGGCCACCTCGTCGCCGGGCGCTCGCGTCCGAGGCTCCTCGGGCCGTCCTAGGGCGCGCCGCGCGGGTACTGGCCAGCCGCCCAGGCGAGGAGCTCCAGGTAGTCGCGGCCGGTCCTCACCCGAGCGCGCTCCTTGATGCAGCGCTTGGCGAGGGACAGGCACAGGCGCTCGGCGCGTACCCGGCTCGCCGGATCGGCCATCGAGGTGATGTCCTTCACCTGCGCGATGCCGACGATGCGCCGGCAGAGCTCGAGGCCGGTGACGCCGGCCGAGTCCTGCATGACCCCGGCGAGGTACCAGGCCGCAAAGCCCGGGTAGCGCGCCACCGTCTCGGTGACCCGCTCCTCCCACAGCGCGCGCCACTTGGCCTGGAAGAGGTCCACCACCTCCTCGAGGGTGCGTGCGAGGTAACCGCTGAAGGCGTCGCGCTCGCGCCCGGCCGGCATGGTGGTGTCGGCGTTCACCCAGGCGAAGATGAGGTTCGCGATCAGCATCCCAACGTCCAGGCCGGCCGGCCCGTAGAAGGCGAACTCGGGGTCGATGACCTTGGTGGAGTCCGGCCGCACGAAGATCGACCCGGTGTGGAGGTCGCCGTGCACGAGGCACTGGGCGTGGGCCAGGAAGTCGAACTTCAGCTTGGCGGTCTCGAGCAGGATCTCCTGGTCCTCGTACAGCTCGCGCCGGATGAACTCGAGGTTGGGGGCAAAGGCCCGGTTGCGCGCCTTGCGGTCGTTGAAGGGCTCGGTGTAGACGAGGTCCTCGGTGATCTCGCACAGGTCGGGGTTGATGAAGCGCCCCTGCAGGACCTTCTTCTCCTTGTGATCGAGCACCGCGTCGCTCGTGAGGAGCAGCGTGTTGGCCATGAAGGTGGTGATGTGCTCGGCGAAGAGCGGGCACGGCCGGCGCTCGAGCAGCGCCCGCCGCATGATGAGGTGGTCGGACAGGTCCTGCATGGCGCAGCAGTTCATGACCGGGTCGAAGCGGTAGACCTCGGGCACGAGCCCGGGGGCGAGCTCGCCCTCCAGCTTGAGGAGGTCGTACTCGATGCGGTTGCGGTCGAGCGAGAGCTTGAACTCGTCGCTGATGCGGGCGGTGTGGCCGGCCTGCTTGATGACCACCGAGCGGCCGCTGCGCCGGTCGACGACCCGGAAGATGTAGTTCAGGTTGCCGTCGCCGATCTCGGTGCACTCGAGGTCGGCCCCATCATCGAAGAAGCCCAGCACCTGCTCGGCGTACTCGGCGGCGTCCTCGGGCTTCAGCAGGAAGTAGGCGTCGAACCTGGCCACGGTCGTCCTCCGTTGCGTCCGCCCCGCGGGCGGAGCCTACAGGGTTTCGAGCAGCTCCACGAAGTGCCTCGCGTTCGCGGCGAGGTCGGCGCTGCGGCGGTGGAGCCCGCCGCCGATGAGGAGGACGAACTCCCGCCCGTACACGTGGCGCATCTCCGGCGCCCGCTCGGTCGTCATGCCTCCTCCCGGAGCCGGGAAGATGGGGGCGAGCGCGCCCAGGGGCTCCTCCGTGGCCCGCGCGATGGCGGCGCACTCCTCCAGGGAGAACGAGAAGCGTCCGCCCCAGTTCGGGTAGACGGTCATGTCCGCACCGGCGAGCCGCATGAGCTGGCCGAACAGCACGCCGTGGCTCACGCCCCCCGACGGCGAGGTGACGAAGCTCCCCAGGAACGCCGGGTGGGCCATGAGGGGCAAGGACAGCCCATCGTCGTCGGCGAGGGCCCGCAGGGCGTCGAAGCCCGCGAGGCCCGGGCAGAAGAGGAGCGCCCGGGCCCCGAGCTCGCGGGCCCGGTGGGCGCGTTCCCGCACCCGGTCGAAGGGCGCCGTCACGTTGGCCATGTAGAGGCTGGAGCGCCCGGTGACCGCGTTCGCCTCGGCGACCGCCTCGGCGCAGCGGGCCACCCGCTCCTCGAAGGGGCTGAAGCGTTGATCGGCGAGCCCGTGGTCGTCCTTCACGAGGTCGATGCCGCCGAGCGCGAAGGCACGGGCCTGGGCCGCGAGCTCGCGCGCCGAGAGGCCCATGGGCTTGAGGGCGGTGCAGATGAGGGGCCGCCCTCTTACCCCGAGGAGGCGGCGCAGCCCGCTGCGGCCGAAGCGTGGCCCGCGGAAGGCGGACAGCATCCCCTCGGTGAGGCGGAGCCGGTCGAGCCGGCAGCCCGGCTTCAGGCTCACGTTGCCGAAGAGCACGTTGAGGAGCTGGACGAGGTCGCCGCCGGCCGTCTCGACGGCGAAGCTCACCGTGGCGCGCGTGCGGCCCGGCCCGGCCGGGGCGAGGGCCCGCAGCTGCCCCACCACCTGGTCGCGGATGGGCCCATCCGGCAGGAGGTCGCCGGGGAACTCCACCGTCTGCTCGAGGCACAGGTCCTGGGCCTTCCCGCGCGCCTCGGCCAGGTCGCCCTCGAAGAGGTACTCGACCTCGAAGCGTTCGGCGGAGAGCAGGGCCCCAAGGTCGCTGCTCACAGGGCCTCCGCCTTGGCCTGGCTGTGGACCGCCTCCAGGCGGACCTCGGCGAGGTCGTGCTCGCTCACCCCGAGCTTGCGCCCCATGACCTCCTCGACCTTTCGGACGAGGGCGGTGGCGTCGAGGCCGTACTTGCGCATGAGGTAGGGCCGGGAGGCACCGTGGGCGAAGCAGTCCGGGAGGCCGAGCCGGTGCAGCCGCGCTCCCCCGCCCAGCTCGGCCAGCACCTCGGCCACCTCGCTGCCGAGGCCGCCCACCACCGTGTGGTTTTCCATGGTGATGACGCCCTTGCGGGCCCGGCCGAGCGCCTCCCGCACCAGCGCATCGGTGAAGGGCTTGTGGGTCGAGACGTGCAGGTGCTCGACGGAGAGGCCGCGGGCGGCGAGGGCGGCGGTGGCGCGCATGGCCTCCTCGGTGCAGATCCCGGCGGTGAGGAGGGTGAGGTCCTCGCCCCTCGAGAGCACACGGGCCCGGTCGAGCGCGAACGGCTCCTCGCGCGGAAACAGGCGCGGGACCTCGCCGCGCAGCATACGGACGTAGACCGGCCCGGGCGTCTCGAGCGTGAGGTCGAGCACGGTCTCCATCTCGGTGGCGTCGCCGGTCTCGAGGACCTTGAAGTTCGGCAGCGCGCGCATGACCGCCACGTCCTCGATGGCCTGGTGGGTGGCGCCGCCGGGGGTGGTGAGGCCGGGCAAGAAGCCGAACAGCTTCACCGGCAGGTTGGAGTAGGCGACCGAGCAGGCGAGCTGGTTCAGCGCCTGCCGGTACAGGAAGACCGCGAAGGTGTGGAGGAAGGGGACGTAGCCCTCGCGCGCCAGGCCGGCGGCGAAGCTGACCATGTTCTGCTCGGCGACCCCGAAGGAGAAGAAGCGGTCCGGGTAGGCCTGCTGGAACTCGACGATCTCGCAGGAACCGGTGAGGTCGGCCGACAGGACCACCACCTCGGGCCGGTCCTTGGCCCAGGCCACCAGGTTGCGGGCGTGCACCTTGCTCAGGATCTCCACGGCTAGCCCTCCCCGCCCCGGCGCATGACCGTGTCCCGGTAGGCCACGTAGGCCTCGCGCTCGGCCGGCGAGCTGAAGCGCACGTAATGGAGCTTGGGGCGACGGGCGGAGAGCACCTCCACCCCGCGGCAAGGATCGGTCCGGCAGAGGACGAAGCGAGGTCGGCCGTCGGAGGGGAGTCGGGCTGCGCCGTCGAGGGCCTCCGGATCGTGGCCGTCGACCACCAGGGCCCGCCCGCCGAAGGCCTCGATGCGCCGGTCGAGCGGCTCGAGGCCCATGACGTCCTTCATGGCGCCGTCGCACTGCTGACCATTCACGTCGACGTAGACCAGCATGCGCTCGAGCCGGTAGAAGGCCATGGTGGCCACCGCCTCCCAGGTCTGGCCCTCTTGGAACTCGCCGTCGGAGAGGAAGACCACCACCCGCCCCCGCTCGCCGCGCCGCTGGCGCGCGCAGGCGATCCCGGCCGCCTGGCTCAGGGTCTGAGCGAGGGCGCCCCCCATCATGGCGAAGCCGGGGGAGTGCTCGGCGCCGATCATCTCCACCGTGCTGCCGTCGCGGTTGAACTGGGCGAGCCCTTCGGGCGAGAGCCGGCCGGCCTCCACGAGCGCGGTGTAGAGCACGAGCGCGTAGTGCGCCGGCGAGAGGTAGAAGCGGTCGAGGTCGGGCCCGGGGGCACCGTGGTACCCGGCCCCGGTGGAGGCGTCCCCTCCACCGCCCGGCACGCCCTCGAAGGGGCGCGGAACGAGGGGGGCCACGCTCGGGCCCAGGGCGAGCGTGCGCAGGTACAGGGTGGCGAGGATCTCCGCCGCGGAGCAGGCCTGGCTCAGGTAACCGCCGGCGTGGGCGATGGTGTGATCCATCACCCGCAGGCGGATGTTGCGGGCGGCGCGCGCCACCTCGTCCTGCCAGCGCGTCCCCGCGTTCACTGGCGCCCGTGAAGGCATCGTACCTTCCTCCTCGCCAGCTCGCCCTTCCACCGAGCGTCCGGCTCGCGATCCGTGACCAGGCAATCGACCCGATCGAGCGGGGCGATGAGGGCAAACGACGTCTTGCCGAGCTTGGTGTAGTCGGCGATGAGCAGCCTCTCCCGCGCCTGCCGGAGCATGGCCCGCCGCACGTCGGCCTCGAGCTCGTCGGCGTCGGTGAGGCCCTGTTCGAGGTCCACCGCCACGCAGGAGACGAAGGCCTTGTCGGCGTAGAAGCGGCGCAGGGTCTCCACCGCGGCCGGCCCCACGAAGGAGAGCTGGCTGCGGCGCAGCGCGCCACCGGTGCACACGAGCGTCACGCCCTCGCAGTCCGCGAAGGTGTCGGCCACCCTGAGGGCGTTCGTGACCACCGTCATCCGGGTGCGCGCGGCCCGCAGGTGCTCGGCCACATGGAGGGCGGTGGTGCTCGAGTCGAGCATGACCGTCTCGCCCTCCTCGACCAACCGCTCGCAGAGGGCGCCGATGATCTCCTTCACCTCGCGCTGGATACCCTCGCGGATGCGGATGGGGACGTCGCTGTGCACGGCCCGCGCCACGTAGGCGCCGCCGTGCGTGCGCGCGATGCCGCTCTCGCTCTCCAGCTTCTGCAGGTCGCGGCGGACGGTCTCCTCGCTCACCCCGTGCGCGTGGGAGAGCTCGGCCACTGTCACCGAGCCGCGCTGGTGCAGGAGGTCGAGCATGCGCGTGCGCCGCTCCACCGCCAGCACCCGGCCCCTCCGGCCGACCCTGGCCCCCCTCGCGAGCATCTAGCGCTCGCCCCGGAGCGTGCCCAAGACCCCGGCGGGCCCTGGCCGGACGCGGTCCCAGGCGCTCATGGCTTGCGGAACGCCCGCCCCAGGTTTTCCCGGAATTCGGGGCGGATGAGCCCGCGGTCGGTGGCGAACCCGGTGATGAGCTCGTGCGGTGTCACGTCGAAGGCGGGGTTCTTCACCTTCACGCCCTCGGGGCCGGTGCGGCGCAGGCCGAAGGAGGTCACCTCCTCCGGCGCCCGCTCCTCGATCACGATGCCCTCGCCGCTCGGCGTGGCGAGGTCGAAGGTGGAGGAGGGGCAGGCCACGTAGAACGGGATGCCGAAGTACTTGGCCAGGATGGCCACGTTGAGGGTCCCGATCTTGTTGGCGACGTCGCCGTTGGCGGCCACCCGGTCGCAGCCCACCAGACACAGCTGAACGAGGCCCTTCGACATCACGAAGGCCGCCATGTTGTCGCAGATGAGGGTCACGTCGAGGCCGGCGCGCTTGAGCTCGAAGGCGGTGAGGCGGGCCCCCTGCAAGAGCGGCCGGGTCTCGTCGGCGTAGACCCGGAAGCGCCGGCCGCGCGCGTGGGCCAGGTACATGGGCGCGGTGGCGGTGCCGAGCTCGGAGGTGGCGAGGCCGCCGGCGTTGCAGTGGGTGAGGACTCCGGTGCCCTCGGCGATGAGCCCGACGCCGGCCTCGCCGATGGCCCGGCAGATGGCGCGGTCCTCGTCGTGGATGCGGACGGCCTCTCCGACGAGCAGCTCGTGGAGGCGGGCGGCGCTGCCGGCGGTCGCCGCGGAGGCGCGGGCGAAGGCGATCATCCGGCGCAGGGCCCAGCTCAGGTTCACCGCGGTGGGCCGGGACGACTCGAGGTAGGCGGCGCTCTTCTCGAGCCTCCCGAGGTAGTCGGCCAGCGGCCCGTCCCGGTCGGATCGCACGGCCACGAGCAGGCCGTAGGCGGCGGCGATGCCGATGGCCGGGGCGCCGCGCACCTTGAGGAGCTTGATGGACTCGAAGACCTGCTCGACCGATGCCTGCCGCTCCTCGACCACCTCCACGGGGAGCCGGGTCTGGTCGAGCAAGTAGAGCTCGCCGTCCTCGAAGCGCAGAGTCGGCACCCCGCGCTCGCCCTTCGCCGCCGTCGTCGCGCTCACGGTCACGAGCCCCCCCGCTCGAGGCCGCCAAGACCAGCGGCGGCCGCCCTGCCTTCGGGCCCGGGGTCCCAGGGGC
>DATJVF010000235.1:0-11315 GCA_035501995.1 Anaeromyxobacteraceae bacterium | reverse complement strand
CTAGCGTCCCGCAGGACCTGGGCCATCGAGTGGACCAGCCGGACGGCCCCGTCGTCCGCGCGCTCGACGCGGAAGCGGACGTCGTAGGGGGCGCCGTGGTTCACGAGCTCTTGCATGGCCCGGTCGAGCTCGGCCCGGTAGGCGAGGAGCGGCCGGGTCTGGACCTCGGAGAGCGGCAGGCAGTGCCGGGGGTTCGTGGCGAAGCCGTAGATGTGGAAGGCCTCGTCCGACGCCCACACCATCCGGCTGGCCAGGTCGATCTCCCAGTTGCCGATGTGGGCCACCGCCTGCGAGAGCCGGAAGCGGGCCTCGTCGCGCTGGCGCGACCGCTCGTCGAACTCGGTGTCGCCCGGGCCTTCCGCCATGCCATGCGGCCCAGTGCGTCGGGCCGGTCCCTCCTCCGGGCAGACTTTCTCATGGGCGCGCCACCGGCAACACTTCCCTTGGGGGCAGGCGGGCCTCCGATTCCCGCTTGACGCGTCGTCCGTGGAGCGAGGGTCAGCAGAGGGCCGGGGCGGGACCTCGAACCGTGGAGCCGATACACCGGAGGTTGAGGGTCCCGCCGGAACGCCCTGCGGACGCGGGACACGGCCCACCTTCCCCCACCTCTGCTCGCCCCCGACCCTGGGCACGGGCCGAGGTCACCGCCCGCGCCTCACCTGGCCGCCGGGCGGGGTCCGGCCGACCGGTCAGGCCAGGGCGGCATCCAGGTCGGCGACGAGGTCCTTTTCGTCCTCCACCCCCACCGACAGGCGGAGGAGCCCGTCGGAGATGCCCATGTCCGCTCGCTCGGCCGGCGACAGCTTGACGTGCGAGGTGGTGGCGGGCGCGCAGACGATGGTCTCGACCCCGCCCAGGCTCAGAGCGGGGACGATGAGCGAGAGGCGCGCGAGGAAGCGGCGGGGATCCCCCCGGCGCCGCTCGAGCTCGAAGGAGAGCATGCCTCCGAAGCCACGCATCTGCCGGCGCGCGATCTCGTGCCCGGGGTGGGTCTCGAGGCCCGGGTAGTGGACCCGCTCCACCGCCGGGTGGCCGGCCAGGTGGCGGGCGAGGGCGAGGGCGTTCTGGTTCTGCCGCTCGACGCGGAGCGCGAGGGTCTTGAGGCTCCGCTCGAGGAGGTAGCAGTCGGTGGCGTTGAGGCTGCCGCCGAAGGAGACGGCCGAGGCCCGCACGCGATCGATGAGCTCGCGCGAGCCGAGCACCGCGCCGCAGCAGAGATCGTCGTGGCCGCCCAGGTACTTGGTCCCGCTGTGGATCACGAGGTCGATGCCGAGGGCGGCCGGGTTCTGGTTGATGGGGGAGGCGAAGGTGTTGTCGATGGCGCTCACGATCCCCCGCGAGCGCGCCAGCCCGGCGACCGCCGCGAGGTCGGTCACGCGCAAGAGCGGGTTCGAGGGCGTCTCGACGTAGATGAGCCGGGTGGTCGGGCGCAGGGCGGCCTCGAGGTGCTCGGGATCGGCGAAGGTGTACTCGAGGCCGAAGCGAGGGAACTCCTTGGTGACGAGCTGATGGGTGCCGCCGTAGAGGTCCCGCGGCATCACCACGTGCCCACCCTCGCCCACCATCGCCAAGAGTGCGGTGCTGATGGCGGCCATGCCGGAGCCGAACAACAGCCCGCTCTCGGTGCCCTCGAGCGCGCAGAGCTTTGCCACCACCGCCTGCTGGTTGGGAATGTTGAAGTACCGCGGGTAGACGTTCTGCCCGGTCTCGAGGTAGCCGAAGGCCGAGGAGGTGAAGATGGGAGAGTTGAGCCCGTGATAAACGCGATCCGGGATCGATCCGCTGTGCACGCACTCCGTCGCCTTGCCCATGGTGTCCTCCCAGGCCTTTGCGAGCCCCGCGCTCCGCGCCTCCCCGCCCCTCAAGGAGGAAGGGACCGCGCCCGCCATGCGCCGGGGGTCACCCTCTCCCTATAGGGCCGCCCCCCGCCCGCGCCACTCTACGCCCCTCGGCCCTGGCGCGGGCGCGCGAACCCCGCGCCGCTCACGATGGCGATGCCCGCCAAGACCAGCGCCGCGCCCCCGGCGAACGAAGCGCTGAGCCGGTCGCGCAGCAGCAGCACGCCGAGGCTCACTCCGAAAATGGGGGTCAGGAAGGAGAACACCGCGAGCCGGCTCGCAAGGTAGCGGCGCAGGAGCCAGAACCAGGTGAGGTAGCTCGCGAACGAGACCACCACGCCCTGGAAGAGCAGGCTTGCCACGGCCGTGGGCGTCCACGCTACCCGACCGGCCTGGCCGGAGACCACGGCGGCGCCGAGGAGGATGAGGCAGGCGCTCGCGAGCTGGTAAAGGAGGGTCTGGGCCGGCGGCGCCTCCGAGAGGGGCGAGGCGCGGATGACGACGGTGGTCGCGCCCCAGGCCGCTCCGGCGAGGACGCCGAGGAGATCGCCCACCAGGGAATCGAGCGACACCCCACCCCTCCCGCCCTCCAGGAAGGCGAGGCCGATCCCGCCGAAGGCCACCAGGATGCCGAGCCATTGGCGGCGGCGCAGGCGCTCGGCCGGCAGGAGGAGGTGGAGGCCGAAGGCGGTGAAGATGGGAGAGGTGTAGAGGAAGACGGCCATGTGTGAGGCCGTGGTGTGGCGCAGCCCCTCGGCCACGAAGAGGAACTCCGCCGCGAACAGGGCCCCGGCCAAGAGTCCCGGGCGGAACGTCTGCCTCCAGGGCGGAAGGCGCTCGCCGCGCCACGCGCTGAACGCGCCCACGAGGAGGGCGCTCAGCCCGGAACGGAGCCCCACCTGCAAGATGGGCGCGAGGTCGGGCGCGGCCAGCTTGATGGCCACCTGCTGCGCCCCCCAGATCGCGCAGAGGACGAGCATGGTGACGGCGGCGAAGCCGTCGACCGGGACCCGGCGCGCCTTCACGGCGCTCCCCGTGCGCTACCGCTCTCGTCCATGCGGGGGCCGATCCTACCGTAGGGGTGGCGTTCCTCTGGCAGCCCAGGGCGGGGCCCGGGCCGTCCTCAGGGAGCCCCCTCCGCGGCAGGGTGCCGGTAGAGGTCCCAGCCCAGGCGTCCAGGTTGCGGAAACAGGCCATGGGTCCGGGCGCCACCTTCCCCTTCACGGCGCCGAAGCACCTCTCGGTCCCGATGACGGTGCCGAGCACGTCCAGGTTGGAGATCTCGGGTTCGGTCCCGAGGGAGCTCGGGGGGAAGTTCCGGCAGCGCGTGCGTCGAGATGGCGTCGGTCGCGCGGGTGGTCGGCATGAGGAGCTCGCCCAGCATGCTCCCGGAAAGGTAAGTCTCCCTTCCGTAGTAGTCCTGAGCGCGCGGGCCGCGCCGGGTGCGGCCCGGCGCCTCGCCTCGAGCCTCGCGCCAACGCCCGCCGGGCCCCCGACTCGCCGCCCTTCAAGGCTCTTCGTCGAGCCTTCGGGCCACGGCGAGGTCGGTGACGAGCGAGCGGATGAGGTGGCCTCGGCAGGCTGCTCAGATGGCGACGAACTTGCCCATCCCGCCCGCGACCGCCACCACCCGCCGCGTGCCCTTCAGCTGCGCGAGGCCAATCCCCGGCACGCGCTCGTCGAGCGGCGATGGGACGAAGTGGCCGTGCTCGTCGAAGAAGCGCAGGTCGATGTCGCCCCCCGCGCCCTTCGACACGAGCGCCCGGGACGCCGCCTCCCCGTGCACGGGCCACCATGGCTCGCGAAGCCTACTCACCTCCCCGGCGAGTGCCAGGCGCGGTCGCGGGCCAAAGACCGTTCGAGGCCTCGGGAGCACCGAATCTCCCGACCCCCGATCGCACGGGCTGCGCTCGCGCGAAGGGTCAGGCCGCGGTCGGCCTCCGCCACTCCGCGCCGAGCCGAGATCTCCTCGCGCGAGGCCTGGCCCGTCGGCCCCTGTCCCGCCAGGCCCGGGCCACCGCTCGACCATCGCCTGACGCGGTCCGGCCGAGGAGGTCGGCGGGACCCACGCCGTCGGGCGGCCGCCTCGGCCGTCGGGGTGAAGGGCTCGGGGGCACGTCCTTTTCCCCGCAATAGATGCATGCCTGCGTCGGGCGTTGTCCGGCCGGGTCGGGTCTCGACCCAGGCGTGGGGCACCCGGGACCCCGGACGGCGGCGCCGAAGGGGCTGAGTTCATTGACGACGGCCCTGGCCCCTCCCGTTGCACTCACGCAGGTTGGCAACGCAGAGCCCCCACGGGGAGGCACACCGACAATGCACGACGTTCGCACACGCACCAAGGTCTTCGGTGGCTTCCTCGCGGCCCTCGCCCTCGCCACCGCGGTCGGCTTCACCTCCTACCTCGCCTCGCGCAGCGTCGGCCGCGCGCTCAACACGGTGACCGACACCCAGTTCCCGGTGTACCGCGCCATCGCGGGGGTGGAGGCCTCGTTCAAGGACGCCCAGCGCTTCCTCAACACGCTGGCGCTCTCGCGGGCGCTCGAGGGCGTCCTCCGCTCCGGCGATTGCCGCGCCTGCCACGAGGGCTCGGACATCTTCGGCGATCGCGCCGACGATGCGCTGGCGCGGGTGGCCAAGGCGCTCCACGAGGGCGACGCGCTGCCGAGGACGCCGGCCACCGAGGTGCTCTGGCCCAAGGTGCATAAGGAGGCGGAGGAGTGGCTCTCGCAGGCGAAGAGCCTGCGCGCGCTCCTCGCCGAGCGTGCCCGCCTGGAGCTGTCGGGCGCCGGCGCCGAGGCCACGAGGGGCGTGGAGGCCCGCATCTGGGAGCAGTGGATGTCGCTCCACGGCCTCTCCGACCCTCTGGACCTCGAGATCGCCAAGCTCAACGAGGCCGTCCGGTCGGAGGCGGTCGTGTCGCGCGACGCCGGCGAGCTCGCCCGCCGCAGGCAGCTCCGCTGGGAGGTGGCCGTGCTGGCGGTGGCGGCCGTGCTGATGAGCCTGCTCGGCTACCTCATCAGCCGCTCGCTCGGCCGCTGCATCGCCACGCTCACCGGCGAGGCCGCCAAGCTGACCCTGGCCGCCACCAGCGGGCGCCTGGAGGTGCGCGGCGACGAGCAGGCGGTGCCCCGAGAGTTCCGACCCATCGTGCGCGGCATGAACCTCACGCTCGACGCGGTGGCCACGCCCATCGGCCGCTCCCGCGAATGCCTCGACCGGCTCTCGCACGGGGACGTCCCGGCGCCCCTCAGCGACGCCTGGACCGGTGACTTCGGGTCCATGAAGGACAGCCTCAACCGGTCGATCGTCGCCATCCAGGCGCTCGTGACCGACACCGGGGGGCTCGTGCGCTCGGCGCAACAGGGCGAGCTCTCGCAGCGCGCCGACGCATCGAAGCACGCGGGCCAGTTCCGCGCCATCGTGGAGGGCGTGAACGAGACCCTCGACACCGTGGTGGCGCCGGTGAAGGAGGCGGCCCAGGTGTTGGAGCGGCTCGCCGAGCGCGACCTCACCGCCCGGGTCCACGGCGCGTACCTGGGCGATCACGCCAAGATGAAGACCGCCCTCAACGCCACGTCGGAGGTCCTCGATCAGGCGCTGGGCCGCGTGTCACGCGCCGTCATGCAGGTCTCGGCCGCGGCGGATCAGATCGCCTCCTCGAGCGCCTCGGTGGCGAGCGGAGCGTCCGAGCAGGCGAGCTCCCTCGAGGAGACCTCGGCCAGCCTCGAGTCGATCGCGAACCTGACCAGGCACTCGGCCGACCACGCGCAGCAGGCGGCCGTGCTCGCCGCGAGCGCCAAGAGCGCGGCCCTCGAAGGGAGCTCGGCCACCGAGCAGATGACGGGGGCCATGGGCCGGATCAAGACCGCCGCCCAGGGTACCTCCCAGATCCTGAAGGACATCAACGAGATCGCCTTCCAGACCAACCTGCTGGCGCTGAACGCGGCCGTCGAGGCGGCGCGGGCCGGCGAGGCGGGCCGGGGCTTCGCGGTGGTGGCCGAGGAGGTGAGGGCCCTCGCCCTGCGCTCCAAGGAGGCGGCCACCAAGACCGAGGACCTCATTCGCCAGTCGGTCGGGGAGGCGAACGACGGAGAGGTGAAGGCGAAGCAGGTCCACGCCAGGCTCGGGGAGATCACCGCCTCGGTGGCCAAGGTGTCCGACATCGTGGCCGAGATGGCCGCCACCTCCAAAGAGCAATCGGCCGGGATCGTCGCGGTCACCCAGGCCATGGGCCAGATGGACGCGGTGACCCAGCAGAACGCCACGAGCTCGGAGGAGTCTTCCGTCGCGGCCCGGGAGCTCGCCCACCAGGCCCAGGAGCTGGCCGCCATGGTGGGGGGCTTTCACCTCGCCGAGCGCGAGGGCTCCGCGGACGCCCTGCCCGCGGCGCGCCCGCAGGCCTCGGCCGGCGGGGCTCTCGCCCCGCGCCGCAGCCCGGCCGGCCTTCCACCCCCGCCGACGTAGGGGCGGGCCCGGCGCCGGGAGCCGGCCTCCCACGGCCGCCGCCTCGCGCGCCTCTCGGGCGGCGAACCCCCGGCCGGGCGCCGGGGGCTCGCCGGCCATCTCAGGCGAGCTTGCGCCGCACGAAGGCCAGCGCCTCGCGGCCCTGCCGGTCGAGCTCCTCGTCGGTGGCACCGTTCGACAGGTCGCGCCACACGCCGACGTCGCGGCTCACCGCTCCGCCGGGCCGGAGGAACGGCTCCATCACGATGGTCCCGTCGTACTGGATCTCCTTGAGGGCCCCGAAGATCTCGTCCCAGGGTAGGCGGCCCTGGCCGGGCGGGCGCCGGTTGGCCTCGCCGAGGTGGAAGTGCCCGATGCGGCCCTTGCAACGCAGGATGGCGTCCCGGAACGAGTCCTCCTCGATGTTCATGTGGAAGGTGTCGAGCTGGATCTTGCAGAAGGGATTCCCCACCGCCTGGCAGAAGGCGAGGGCCTCGGTGGCGTCGTTGACGAGCCACTGCTCGAAACGGTTCACGACCTCGAGGGCGTAGATGATCCCGTACCCCTCGGCCACCTTGGCGAGCTTCTGCACGCACTCGATGGAACGGTCCACGTAGGGCCGCTTGTCCTTGAGGCCGGGCGGGGGCGAAGAGGGCCAGCAGCAGAAGTTCAGGCCGGCGAACACCGGCGCCCTCAGCAAGTTGCAGTCGTCGAGCAGACGCTTCACGTACTCCATGCCGCTCTCGCGCACCGCGCGATCGGGCGAGGCGAGGTCGTACTGCGGGGCCAGCCCGATGCAGGCGGCCACCGTGATGCCGAGGCCGTCGGCGGTGGCCTTGAACTCCTTCTTCTTGGCCTGGGGGAACTTGGTGAACTCGTTGAGGTTGATCTCCATGAGGTCGAAGCCCAGGCCCGCGATGCGGCGGGCCACCGCCGGGAAGTCGACCATCCAGTCGGTGGACCAGTACGTGTAGAACATGCCGACCTTGTTCATGACGTCGCTCCTTGCCAGGGTTAACTCACTCCGCCCGTCCGGACCGGCCGCCGACCCTCTCCTCCCGCCCCTCCGGCGGCCGGGCCGCCAGGCCCAGGGCACGGCCGCTCACCGGCACTCCAGTGCGGGGCCATGCCGTCACCTCGGCCGAGGTCTCGGCCTCGCCGGGCGACGAGGATGGCGGCCACCCGCTTCGTTCCGGCCGGGCGAGAGCCGAGGAGCGGCCTCACCTCGGCCACGCTCCGGCCGGTGGCGTCGGCGAGGTCGTCTCGGCGGGTGTAGCCCATCGACGTCCAAGTTTACTCGGGCAGGGCGCGGCCACCGCACCGATCTTGGGGCGCGTGCCCTTTGACCGCACGGGCGGGACCGGGCCCGGCCCACCGCGCGCGAGGGTCGCCGGCGGAAACGGCTGCGAGACGCCGACCCGGCCGCCGCGGCAGGCCCGGCGCTCTTCGCGATCAGGTCCCCGGGGTCAGCCGGTGGATCCAGGCCATGCGCCCGGCAAGGTCCGGGGATGCGAAGGCGAGCGACCCCATGACGATGGCCTCGGCCCCGGCGCGCCGGAGCCCGGACACGGTGTTCTCCCTGATGGCGCCGTCGGCCGCAAGGAGCACCCGCTCCCGCCCGTGCTCGGCCTCTACCGCGAGCCGTCGGGTCGCCTCCCGGAGGCGGTCCGGGACCGCCGGATCCTGCCCCGCCCCCTTCACGCCGATGCGCGTTCCGAGGAGCGTCAGCCAGCGGATCCGGCCGAGGTAGGGCACCGCCGCGGCGACCGGGGTCTCGAGCTGCAGGACCAACCCGGCCGGGACCGCGAGCGCCTCCAACGCCGACAGGGCTCGGTCGACCCGGCCGCTCTCGAGGTGGACGCTGATGAGGTCCGCCCCCGCCCGAGCAAAGTGTGGACCTGGGCCTCGAGGATCTCGTCGGCGACCATCAGGTGGACGTGGAGGGGCCTCGCGGTGAGCGGGCGGACGGCGCGGAGGAGGTCGGGGAACAGCAAGAGCTCCGGGGCGAAGTGCCCGTCGGCGACGTCCAGGTGATAGAGGTCCGCGAAGGGGTCGGCTCGCCGCACCTCCTCCGCCAGCCGGCCGAGATCGGCCGACCACAGCGAGAACTCCGCCAGGAGGCGACCGCGGGGCAACGCCTCCAGCCACCCGGCCTTGGGCCTCACGGGCGCTGCTCCGCCAGGAAGGCCGCCAGGGCCGCCCGGAACTCGTCGCGGTACCGTTCGCGGCTCTCGGCCTTGCTCGCGATCTCGGCGCGGCGCGCGCCCGGGATGAGCGCGGCGAGCGCCTCGACGTGCGAGAGCGGGTGCACGTGGTCGCGGGCAGTCCCGAGCACCAGGGTCGGGATACGGAGGGCCGCGATCTCGCCTTCCGTCACGCCCGGACCGTCGGCGGAGATCCGGCGCAAGAGCTCGCCGGTGACCGCGATGGGCTCGCGGGCGAAGAAGCCGCGCAGGGAGGCGAGGTTGTCCGGGGCCTCGACGAGCAGACGCTGGGCCACCTCCGAGGCCTCGAAGCGCGCGCGCGCCTCGGCGGGTGGATACCGGGCGAGGAGGTCCCCCAGGAACGCGTTCGGGAGCATGTTTCCCGGGGCAGGGCCTGCCACCCAGGCCGGCCGCGCCAGCACGAGGCTGGCCACCAGCTCCGGACGCCGCACCGCCAGGCGGAGGGCCACCGCCGCCCCCAGGGAGATCCCCCCGACCACCGCCCTCGACTCCCCGCGCTCGCAGAGGAGGGAGGCCAAATCGTCGGCGAAGGTGGCGATCGAGAGCGCCTCGAGCGGGCCGACGTCCGAGCGGCCGTGGCCACGGCATTCGAGGGTCAGGCAGCGAAAGCCTCGGCCCTCGGGGAAGACCTCGGCCGGTTGGGCGGCATCGGCGCACAGGCCGTGCTGGAGGACCAGGGTCCGCCCCCTGCCCGTCTCCGCGACCGAGAGCCTGAGGCCGTTCCGGCGGTGCCAGGTGAGGTTCATGGACCCCTCTCCAAGGCCTCGAGCTCGGCGGAGAGGAAGGCGGCGACCTCCACCGCCCGGGCCTCGGGGAAGCCGTGGGCGACGAGGGATCCTCGGTAGCCCGCTCGGGAGAGCGCCTTGAGGTAGTGCCGGAAATCGACCACCCCCCCGCCGACGGCGGTCACCCGCCCCTGGGCGTCCCGATCCTTGGCGTGGGCCAGCGCGATGCGGTCGCCGAGGAGATCGACGGCGGCCTCGACGAGCTGCCGCGCCTGCGGCGGGCTCGCGAGCTGAAAGAGGTTGGCCGGGTCGAGGACGATCCGGATCCGATCGCTCCCCATCTCCTCCAGGAGCGCACGCGCACGCCTGGGGGTGTCCACCACATTGGCGAGTTCGGGCTCGACCCCGATGCAGAGATCGTAGGCCTCGGCGAGCGTCACCAGCCGCTCGCACTCCAGGCACAGCTCCCGCCAGGCGGCCCCCCCGGCGTTGTCTGGGTGGTAGCGCCACTGATCGCCGGGGTCGAGGCTTCCCGTGCACACCGTGAGCAAGCGGCAGCCCAGGCGCCCCGCCGCGCCGGCGACGGCCGCGAAGCCTTCCCGACCGCGGCGGCGCTGCCGGGGATCCGGGTGAACCATGTTGTAGGTGGCCGACACGGCCGAGATCTCCACCCCGGCCAGGGCGGCGGCGGCGGCCACGGCGTCGGCGTCTTCCCCTCGGACGGCCTCGGGCAGGGGCCCGAGCCCGGAGCAGGCGAGGTTGTACTGCACGGCCCGGTAGCCGGCCCGCCGCACGGTCGCCAGCACCTCCCGCGGCGCGGTCCCGGCGAAGATCTTGGCGAAGATTCCGAGCTTCACGGGATCGCCCCGGAGACCTCCGCCAGGCGCACCGGCCGACCGGTCCGGACCGACTCGGCGATGGCCACCATCCCGCGCACCGAGGCGATCCCGTCCAGGATCCCCGCGCCGGCGAGGGGGGAGCGGCCGAGGACCGCGTCGGCGAACCCCTCCAGCTGCCGCCGGTAGAAGTGCCCGTCGGCGCCGAGGACGCGGGTGGTCGCCCCGCTCGCCTCCCGAAAGATCTCGACGTCGCTGCTCTTGAAGAGCCAGGGGTTGTAGGTCCGGCCGATGACGCTCCCGTGCTCGCCGTAGATCTGGAATCCCTCGTGCCAGTCCATGCGCACGGACACCGTGAGGTCGAGGTGGCCCAGCACGCCGCTCGCGAAGTCCACGTCGACGAACCAGCAGTGGGCGCCGAAGCGCTCCCGCAGCCGGGCGTCCACCTCGACGATCTCTCCCCCCAGGTAGCGCGCGGTGTCGAGCAGGTGGCTGCCGTGAGCGCGCATGAAGTAGCCCCGGCGATCGGCCTTGGGGTCGACGGCGGGGCGTCGCGCCCGGGCGCTCTCGAGGATGAGGGGCTGCACGGCGTCGGTGAGCTCGTAGCGGTGGGTCGAATCGCAGTACCAGGCCTTGAGCGCCAGGCACTCCCCCATCTCGCGCTCTACGAACGCCTTGGCGCTTTGCAGACCGGCATCGAAGCGCTTCATGTGGCCGACCTGGAGGACCAGGCCCGAGGCTCGCACGGCGCGCCCGAGCTCCTCGACCTCCTCGACCGAGACGCCGAGCGGCTTCTCGCACAGGACGTGCTTGCCGGCCTCCAGGGCGGCCAGGGCCGCCGGGACGTGGAATCCGTCCGCGGTCGCGATCACCACGGCCTCCAGGTCGGGGTCGGCCAGCATCTGCCGGAAGTCCTGGAAGGTCTTGCGGGGCGCGTGCATGGCGGCCATGCGCTCGAGGAGGTCCTGCGCCACGTCGCAGATGGCGTAGAGCTCGGCGTTGCGCGCCTTGTTGGCGCTCTCCAGGTGGGCCGCCTGGGCGATGGGGCCGCACCCCAGCACGCCGACCCGCAGCCTTCGCCCCTCCTTCTTGAGCACCATCCCGCCTCTCCCGCCGTGCACCGGCGCTTGGCCGCTGAGCTTGACGACAAGGAGCGCACGCCGTCAAGCGGTGCTGGCCCACCTCGCGCCGGCCGAGGCGCCGGCGCGAGGCGTTGGCGCCTCAGTGGGGCGTGACCACCGGTACGGT
>DATJVF010000234.1:0-5870 GCA_035501995.1 Anaeromyxobacteraceae bacterium | reverse complement strand
GGTGGGCGAGCGCGCCCCTTACCCGCACCTCGGCGGCGAGGCCGGGCGCGATCCCCTCGCGCCGCCCCGCCTCGAGCGCCGCGAGGACGGGGGTGAGCGCGCTCACGGCGCCGCCGCCCCCTGCTCGAAGAGGAGCCGGGGGGGGCCTTCCTCGCCCGGCGCCGGCGCGACCACCGCCACCACCGATCCGAGCGGCAGGGCGAAGTTGTCCTCGGCGTGCCCGACCGGCAGCCCCTCGATGGCCGGAACGCCGAGCCCGCGCACCAGCTCCCGCACCGTCTCGGCGCCGCTCTCGCCGCCGTCGTCGCAGGCGGTGAGGTGCCCCACGCACACCGCCCGCACCCCGTCGAGCGCACCGGACAGCCTGAGCTGGGTCAGGTAGCGGTCGAGCCGGTACGGCTTCTCGGCCACGTCCTCGAGGAACAGCACCGAGCCGGCGAGCGGGGGGATGTAGGGGGTGCCGCACAGGTGAGCGAGCAGGGTGAGCGATCCGCCGAACAGGGTCCCGGAGGCGCGGCCCGGCCGGATGACGGCCCGCCCCGTGCACCCGGTGCCGGGCCGGGGCTCGGCGGCGGAGCCCCCCGCCGGCTGGGGGCTCCCGAAGAGCAGGGCGCGCAGGTGCTCGCGGGCCTTCTGGGTGGAGGAGGCGAGGGTGGTGACGAGCGGTCCGTGCACCGTCACGAGCCCGGCCCGGTTGAGGGCGGCGTGGAGGACGGTGACATCCGAGAACCCGACGACCCATTTGGGAGGATGGAGGAGGCGGCCGGCCTCGAGGCGGGGCAAGAGCCGCATGGCCCCGTAGCCCCCGCGTGCGCAGAAGATCGCCCGCGCCTCGCGGTCGCTCGCGGCCTCGCGCCATTCCTCGAGCCGGCGCGCGTCCTCGCCAGCGAGGTAGCGGTGGCGGGCGGTCACGTCGGGGCGCACCTTCACCTCGAGCTGGAACTCGTCGCGCAGCACCGAAAGGCCGCGCTCGAGGGCGGCGGGGTCGACCGGCCCCGAGGGCGCGATGACGCGCACGGTGTCGCCGGGGCGCAAGGGGGGAGGGCGGATCAAGCGGACGGCAGGATAACCCCAAGCGGCGCTGCGGCGCGAGACCGCCCGAGGCCGGGCGGGGGTTCTGGCCGGCGCCTAGCCGGCCGCGCGGGCATCCCTTCGCGCAACGGCCCGACCGGGAAGCGCTTTTCGCCATTGACAGGGGGAATATGGGCTCTCTAGTGTTCTCGACGACCCCGGGCCTCGCCGTGTGCACGCGCTGCCGCCGCCGCAACGCTCGGGCTATCTTGTCCCCTTCGGCAAGGAGATCGCGATGAGTGAGAAGCGCCCGGCGCTCGAGGGAGAGGTCTTCTACCCCTCGGCGGAGGTGGTGGCCAGCGCCCGCGTCAAGGACTGGGAGGCCCTGGCCCGAAAGGCCCGCGAGGACCTCCAGGGGTTCTGGGCGGCCGAGGCCGAGGAGCTCGAGTGGTTCAAGAAGTGGGACAAGGTGCTCGACGACTCGAACAAGCCCTTCTACAAGTGGTTCACCGGCGGCAAGACCAACATCGTCCAGAACTGCCTCGATCGCCACCAGAAGACCTGGCGCAAGAACAAGCTCTCCTTGGTGTGGGTGGGCGAGAAGGGCGACGTCCGCACCTACTCCTACTTCGCCCTCAACCGGGACGTCTGCAAGTTCGCCAACGTCCTCAAGGCCATGGGGGTGCGCCGCGGCGACCGCGTCACCATCTACATGCCGCGGGTCCCCGAGATCGTCATCGCCATGCTGGCGAGCGCCAAGATCGGCGCCATCCACTCGGTGGTCTACGGCGGGTTCAGCGTCGACGCCCTGCAGGGCCGCATCGAGGACTCCGAGTCGAAGGTGGTGGTGACCGCCGACGGCGGCTTCATGAACGGCAAGGTGGTGGAGCTGAAGCGGATCGTCGACGAGGCGGTCCGCCGCTGCCCGAGCGTGGAGACCGTCATCGTGGTGAAGCGGACCGGCCACGAGGTCAAGATAGAGCCGGGGCGCGACTACTGGTACCACGACCTCATGAAGCTGCCGCTCGCCACCGGGACCTGCGCCACCGAGGTGATGGACAGCTCCGATCCGCTCTACATCCTCTACACCTCGGGGACCACCGGCCAGCCCAAGGGCATCATCCACGCCCACGGCGGCTACATGGTCGGCATCCACTCCACCCTCAAGTACGTGTTCGACCTGAAGGACGAGGACCGCTACTGGTGCGCGGCCGATCCGGGCTGGGTGACCGGCCACAGCTACATCGTCTACGGCCCGCTCCTGTGCGGCGCCACCACCTTCATGTACGAGGGGGCACCCTCCCACCCCTACCCGAACCGCTGGTGGTCGCTCATCGAGAAGTACGGCATCACCATCCTCTACACCGCCCCCACCGCCATCCGCGGGCTCATGCGCTTCGGGGAGAGCTGGCCCAACCGCCACGACCTCTCGACCCTGAGGCTGCTCGGGTCGGTCGGCGAACCCATCAACCCCGAGGCGTGGAAGTGGTACCACCGGGTGATCGGCAAGGGCCGCTGTCCGATCATGGACACCTGGTGGCAGACCGAGACCGGCATGTTCATGATCACCCCCGTCCCGACCCTGCCGCTCAAGCCCGGCTCCGGGGGGCGCCCCTTCTTCGGCCAGGAGGCCGAGATCCTCGACGAGCACGGCAAGCCGGTGCCGGACGGCGAGGAGGGGTACCTCGTCCTGAAGCACCCCTGGCCGGGCATGATGACCACCATCTTCCACGACCCCGACCGCTACGTGCGGACCTACTGGTCCAAGTACCCGGGCAAGTACCAGGCCGGCGACTCGGCCAAGCGCGACAAGGACGGCTACTTCTGGGTCATCGGCCGCACCGACGACGTCATCAAGGTCTCGGGCTACCGGCTCGGCACCGCCGAGATCGAGAGCGCCCTCGTCTCCCACCCGGCGGTGGCGGAGGCCGCGGTGATCGGCCTTCCCCACGAGGTGAAGGGGCAGGCCGTCCACGCCTACTGCCTGCTCCGCCAGGGCTTCAAGGCCTCCGACGACCTCGTCGACGAGGTGAAGAACCACGTGGTGACCCACCTCGGCCCCATCGTGCGCCCCGAGAAGATCCACTTCGTCGACGCCCTCCCCAAGACGCGCTCGGGGAAGATCATGCGCCGGGTGCTGAAGGCCCGCGCCCTGGGCCTCCCCGAGGGCGACGTCTCGACCATGGAGGAGTGACGGCGGCGCTTCGGGCCGCCGCTCGGCCGCCCGGGCCCCGGCCAGGCCCCGCACCCGAGGGGGTTGCAGCGGGGAGCCGCCCGGCGCATGATGTTGCGCCTCTCATCACCAAGAGTACGATCGGGCCGCCTGGCTCGGGCGACTCGAAAGGAAAGCGCATGCGCAAGCTCATCCCCGCCGCCCTGGCCCTCGGCTTGGCCCTCGGCGCCAGGGCCCAGACCCTCAAGAACGACGACGAGAAGACCCTCTACTCCATCGGGGTCCTCATCGCCAAGAACCTCCAGGTCTTCAACCTCAGCCCCGCCGAGTTCGAGGTCGTGAAGCGCGGCCTGTCCGACGCCGCCACGGGCAAGAAGCTCCAGGCCGAGCCCGAGGCCTACCAGCAGAAGGTGAACCAGCTCGCCCAGTCCCGCATGAAGGTGGTGGCCGAGAAGCAGAAGGAGGCCGACAAGGGGTACCTCGACAAGGCGGCCGCCGAGAAGGGCGCCGAGAAGACCCCCTCCGGCCTGGTCTACATCCCGATCCAGGAGGGGACTGGCGCCCAGCCCAAGGAGACCGACACCGTCAAGGTCCACTATACGGGCACCCTCACCGACGGCAAGGTCTTCGACAGCTCGGTGCAGCGCGGGCAGCCGGCCGAGTTCCCGCTCAACCAGGTCATCAAGTGCTGGACCGAGGGCGTCGCCAAGATGAAGACCGGCGGCAAGGCGAAGCTCATCTGCCCCTCCTCCATCGCCTACGGCGACGAGGGCCGGCCGCCCGTCATCCCCGGGGGGGCCACCCTGGTCTTCGAGGTCGAGCTCCTCGACGTGGTGAAGAAGTAGGCCGCCGCGCCCGGGGAGACCCGGGCGCCCCCTGCGCGCCCCCGGGGACCCACGCGGTTCGAGGCGGGCTCCCGCCCTCCTCTAGGGCCTGCCTTCGGGGCGCGCCGGTGCTAGACACCCAGGAAGCCCTCGAAGGGAGGAACGACCATGGCCGATGAGAAGCTCGTCTTGTGGGGGGAGAAGAACTACGAGAGCCCGTACGTCTTCTCGGTCTACGTGGCCCTCAAGGAGAAGGGGCTCCCCTTCGAGATGCGCACCTTCTCGCTCGACCAGGGCGAGCACCGGAAGGGCGAGTACGCCCTGCGCTCCCTCACCGGCCGGGTCCCCTCGCTCGAGCACGGCCAGCTCTGGCTCGCCGAGTCGTCGGCCATCGACGAGTACCTGGAGGACGTCTTCCCGCCCCCGCGCTACCCGCGGCTCTACCCCCAGGCCGCGCCCGCGCGCGCCCGGGCGCGGCAGCTGCAGGCCTGGGTCCGCAGCGACCTCGTGCCGCTCCGCGAGGAGCGGCCCACCTCCAGCGTGTTCGGCTCGAAGCCGGTGAAGCCGCTCTCGCCGGCGGCGCAGGAGGCGGCCGGCCGGGTGGTCCGGGCCGCCGAGGCCCTGCTCCCCAAGGGCGCCGGCCTCCTCTTCGGCGAGTTCAGCATCGCCGACGCCGACCTCGCCCTCATGCTCGAGCGCCTGGTCCACAACGGCGATCCGGTGCCGCCGCGGGTGAAGGACTACGCCGAGGCCGTCTTCGCGCGGCCCTCGGTGCGCGAGTGGCTCTCGAAGGCGCGCGGGTGAGGAGAGCTGCCGCGCGGCGCTTGGCTTCGCCGGGCCGGGCGGGGTAGGTCTAGGGGTCCCTGAGATGACCCCCGAACCCGCCATCCGAGAGCCGAAGGGAGGCCCGGCCCCCCTGGCGGCGCTCCTGCCGGCGGCGGGCGGCCGCCTCGAGCCGGAGGAGATCCTCGACCGCTTCGTCGGATGGGCGGGCACCGCCGAGGGGCTCTCCCTCTACCCGGCGCAGGAGGAGGCGATCCTCGCCCTCCTCGAGGAGAAGCACGTCGTCCTCGCCACCCCGACCGGCTCGGGCAAGTCGCTCGTCGCCACCTTCCTCCACTTCAAGGCCATGGCCGAGGGCCGGCGCTCGGTCTACACCTGTCCCATCAAGGCCCTCGTCAACGAGAAGTTCTTTCACCTGTGCCGGGACTTCGGCGCCGAGAACGTGGGGATGATGACCGGCGACGCCGCCATCAACCGCGAGGCGCCCATCCTGTGCTGCACGGCCGAGATCCTGGCGAACCTAGCCCTGCGCGAGGCGCGCCCGCGCGCCGACGCCGTGGTGATGGACGAGTTCCACTACTACGGCGACCGCGACCGCGGCATCGCCTGGCAGGTCCCGCTCCTCCTCCTCGAGCGGACCACCTTCCTGCTCATGTCGGCGACGCTCGGCAACGTCACCGCCATCGCCACCAGCCTGCGCGAGCTCACCCACCGCGAGGTGGCCGAGGTGCGCAGCGCGGTGCGCCCGGTCCCGCTCGAGTTCGAGTACCGCGAGACGCCGCTCCACGAGACCATCGAGGACCTGGTCTCGGCCGGCCAGGCGCCGGTGTACCTGGTGCACTTCACCCAGAGGGCGGCCGCCGAGCAGGCGCAGAACCTCATGTCGGCGGTCTTCGCCTCGCGGGAGGACAAGGAGCGCATCCGCGAGGCCCTGACCGGGGTGCGCTTCGACACCCCCTACGGGAAGGAGATCCAGCGCTTCCTGCGCCACGGGACCGGGCTCCACCACGCCGGCCTCTTGCCCCGCTACCGCCTGCTGGTCGAGAAGCTCGCCCAGGGAGGCCTCCTCAAGGTGGTCT
>DATJVF010000233.1:0-2460 GCA_035501995.1 Anaeromyxobacteraceae bacterium | reverse complement strand
CGGGTGCCCCACCTGTAGAAATACAGGTCCAAGCAACCGAGCCACACGGCCTTCGCGGGGGGCTCTTTTTTTGCCGTGACGGCGATCGAGAAGGAGGCCCTGCGGAAGGTGGCCCTGGCGGCGCGCGCCCGCCTCGCGCCGGAGGAGCGCGCCGAGGCCTCGCGGGCGGCGCTTCGCCACCTGGTGGCCCTCGAGGAATTCGCCCGCGCCGGCACCATCGGCATCTACGCGCCGCTCGGGAGCGAGCTCGACCCGCTCGCCCTCGCGGCTCCGGACGCCTCCTCGGACCGGCGCTTCGCCTTCCCGAGGATGGTGGAGGGCGAACGGGCGCTCGCCTTCGCGATCTGCGCCCCCGAAGAGCTCGTCCCGGGGGCCCTCGGGACCCGCGAGCCGCCCGGCCGGGCCGCCCCGCTGGCGCTCGAGGAGCTCGACCTCGTCCTCGTGCCGGGGGTGGCCTTCGACCTCGAGGGCGGCCGCCTCGGGCGCGGGCGCGGCTACTACGACGCGCTCCTCGCCAGCCTCTCGCCGCGGACGCGCCGCTGGGGGCTACTCTTCGAGGTCCAGCTCGTGCCCCGCGTCCCGCGCGAGCCCCACGACCGACCCCTCGACGGTCTCGTGACCGAGGCCCGTAGCGTGCAGTGCGGGGCGGGGCGGCCCGCCCGGCGCCCCATCCGTTGACACCGGGGCCCGGCTCGGGCATCCATGCGCACGCCTTGAGAGTCCTCTTCCTCGGCGACGTGTTCGGCAAGCCTGGGCGTCAGGCGGTGAAGCACTTCGTCCCCAAGCTCATCGCCAAGCTGGGGGTTGACCTCGTGGTGGCGAACTCGGAGAACAGCGCGGGCGGCGCCGGCGTCACCCCGGAGAGCGCCGACGAGCTCCTCGCCTGCGAGGTCGATCTGCTCACGAGCGGTAACCACATCTGGTCGAAGCGTGAGATCCTGCCGTACCTCGACAAGCCGGGCTCCCGGCAGCTCAGGCCCGCCAACTACCCCGCGGCCCCCGGGCGCGGCAGCGGGGTGGCCGCCACCCCCGACGGCCGCCGGCTCGGCGTCATCAACATCGAGGGGCGGGTCTTCATGAAGAACCTCGACGACCCCTTCCGGACCGCCGAGGCGGAGCTCGCCCGGCTCACCGCCGAGGGGGTGAAGGCGGTCCTGGTCGACATGCACTGCGAGGCGACGAGCGAGAAGAACGCCATGGGCCACTTTCTCGACGGACGGGTGTCGGCGGTGGTCGGGACCCACACCCACGTGCAGACCGCCGACGAGCGCCTGCTGCCCGGCGGCACCGCCTTCATCACCGACGTGGGGATGTGCGGGCCTCGCGACTCCATCATCGGCGTCAAGAAGGAGCTCGTCCTGCAGCGCTTCCTCACCCAGCGTCCGGTGGCCTTCGAGCCGGCCCGCCGCGAGGTTTTCCTGCACGGCGTCCTCGTCGACATCGACGAGGCGAACGGCCGGGCCCGCGCCATCGAGCGCCTCCAGGAGCGGCTCCCCGAGACCTGACGGGGAAGCCGCTCGCCTTCGGGTGTATTGACGTTCAGTGGTAGCTCGCTCCGCCCGGCGGCACGAGCGCCCGCCCCGCGCACCCGGTCGGGACGCCGGACGAGGTTGACTCGCGGAGCTGTTCATCTACAGTGCGCTACCACTAGGAGGGGCGCTCGATGAAGATGAGGTGTCTCGCGGCCTTGACCGCGCTGCTCTGCTTGAGCGGCTGTTACACCGTGTCCTACCAGACGGCGCTGCACGGCGGCGGGGCCAGCAAGGAGGACCGGGGCGACTTCTTCCTCTGGGGCCTGGTGGGCGAGAAGACCGTCCGCCTGAAGGACCTCTGCCCCGAGGGCGTCTCGAGCTGGAAGAGCCAGGCCACCTTCGTGGACGGCCTGCTCTCCATCGTCACGCTCGGCATCTACGAGCCGCGCCACGTGCTGGTGGAGTGCGCCGGCGGAACCTCCGTCGAGCTGCCCGCCGACGACGAGCGCCTCTCCTCTCTCACCGACCAGGGCCGGAAGGGCTAGGGGGCCGCCATGAACAAGATCCTGCCCATCGCGCTCCTCGTCGGCCTCACCGGCTGCTTCCACTTCCACTACATCACCGAGGACGAGCCGCTCTCGCCGCCGGCGATGGAGGCCTGGCACGGCAACGTGGTCTTCGGGCTCATCGAGGTCTCGGACCCGGTCGACGTCCCTAAGCTCTGCCCGGCCGGCTACGGACGCATCGACAGCGAGATGACCTTCCTGAACGGGCTCGTCACCGTCGTCACCCTCAACATCTACAACGCCCAGACGGTGACGGTGGCCTGCCGGGCCGCGCCGGTCCAGGCCGCCCAGGTGACTGCCCCCGCCCCGCCGCCGCCCCCGGCTCCCACGGTGGCTCCCCCGCCGGCCCCCGCTCCCGCCGTGGCCCCGCCTCCTGCCCGGCCGGCCGAGGAGGACGTGCGCGCCCAACTCGCCACCGGCCG
>DATJVF010000232.1:0-6064 GCA_035501995.1 Anaeromyxobacteraceae bacterium | reverse complement strand
CGCCGGGCCGGGCCGGCGAGAGCGCGCTCGCCCTGGTGCACGACCTCGAGAAGGAGCTCGAGCGGGCCCGCGAGCTGGAACTCGCCCTGCGCGCCGACCTCGACCGCGCGCGGGGGGAGCTCGCCGAGGGGGCCGCCGAGGCCCGGCGCAGCGCCGAGCGGCTCGTGACCGCGGAGGGCCTGGTCGAGGAGAAGCGCCGGGTGCTCTCGGAGATGCTCGCCGAGATGGGCGAGCTCGAGGAGGAGCGCGACGGGGCGGTGGCCCGGGCCCAGGCCCTCAGCGCGCTCGACGAGGAACGGCAGGCCCTGCTCGACGACCTCTCCGGGCGCGCCGGCGAGGCCGAGAAGAAGAGCGCCGAGGCGCTCGCCGAGGTGGCCCGCCTCGGGGAGGAGCTCGACGGCCGGGCGACCGAGGCCGCCAGGCTGCGGACCGCCCTCGCCGAGGTCACCCGCGAGCGCGACGACCTCGCCCGCGAGCTCGCCGAGGCCCGGCGGGAGCGCGACGAGCTCGCCGAGGCCCGGCGGGCCCTCGAGCAGGTCCACGAGGCCCTCGCCACCGCCCGGGCCCGGCTCGGCTGAGAGCCGGCGCTACCCGGCCGCCTTGGGGATCGAGGCCACCGGGCCGGGGACCACCTGGGCCTGGGCCCCGGGCAGCCCGAGCCGCTTCATCTCCGAGCGGGCGTCGTAGGCCGCGTACTTGTAGGCCTCGCCGAGGGTGGGGTAGTTGAAGACCGCCTGGGTGAAGTAGTGGATGGTCCCGCCGAGGGCCATCACCGCGCTGCCCAGGTGCACGAGCTCGGAGGCGTGCGGGCCGATGCAGTGCACCCCCAGCAGCTCCCCCCCCTTGGGCGAGGCGACGATCTTGAGGAAGCCGACCGCCTCGCCGACCAGGTTGGCGCGCACGTTCTCGGCGAGCGGGGTGCGCCCCACCACGTAGGGGATCCCCTTCCTCTTGAGGGACTCCTCGGTCTCCCCGACCGACGAGACCTCGGGGATGGTGTAGATGCCCACCGGCAGGAGGTCCGAGACCTTCTGTTGGTACTTCTTGCCGCAGGCGTGGGTCATGGCCACCCGCCCCTGCTCCATGGAGGTCGAGGCCAGGCCCGGGAAGCCGATGAGGTCGCCGGCGGCGTAGATGTGCGGCACGGCCGTCTGGTACTGCCCGTTCACCTCGAGGTAGCCCTTCTCGGTGGCCTTGAGGCCGGCCGCCTCCAGGTGGAGCGCCTCCACGTTGCCCACCCGCCCGGCGGCCACCAGGACCTTCTGCGCCACCAGCCGCTCGCCGTTCGTGAGGGTGACGAGGACGTCGTGCTCGCCGGGCTCGAGCTTCGCGGCCCTGACCTTCTGGTGGAGGTCGATGCCGGCGGTGGCGAAGAGGTCCTGCATGGCGAGCGAGAGCTCGGCGTCGAGCCAGGGCAGGAGCCGATCCTTGGAGTCGATGATGGAGACGTGCACCCCCAGCGCGGCGAAGATCGAGGCGTACTCGCAGCCGGCCACGCCCCCGCCCAGCACCGCCAGCGAGCGCGGGACGTGGTCGAGCATCAGGATGGAGTCCGAGTCGTAGACCTTGAGGTGGTCGAAGTTGTAGAGGGTCGGGTGGGCGGGGTGGGTCCCGGTGGCGAGCAGCACCACGTCGGCCTGCATGTCCTGGAAGCTCCCGTCGGCGACGGACACCCGCACGATGTGGGGGTCGACGAAGCTCGCCACGCCGCGGAAGGTCTCCACCCCGGCGTTGACCAGCCGGTCCCGGATGCGCGAGTGCTCGCGGGCCGTCACGAGGCCCCGGCGGCCCATGAGCTCGGGGATGGTGACGGTCCCCGAGAGGTCGAAGAGCACCCCGTGCGCGTCGCGGGAACGGGCCTGCAGGAGGGCGAGGGCCGTCTCGCGCAGGGCCTTGGAGGGGATGGTGCCGGTGTTGGCGGAGGCGCCGCCCGGCACGGCCTCCTTCTCGATGAGGGCGACCCGCTTGCCGTAGAAGGCGGCCTGGACCGCGCCGTGCTCACCGGCCGGACCGCTGCCAACCACCACCACGTCGTAGTGGAGCATGGCTCACCATATAATGATTTTCGTCCCGACCGACGATATCCTCCCGAACCCCGTGAAGAACCTCAGACACAATCCGGTCCTCGACGAGATCCCCCAGAACCTCATGGTCACCCTCGAGGAGCGCAAGCGCGAGCTGCGCCGGGCGAGGAAGCCCCTCTTCGACTTCGGGCTCGGGGACCCCCTGGAGCCCACCCCGCCCTTCCTGCGGCAGGCGCTCAGGGAGGCGGTCCCCGCCGTGTCCCAGTACCCGAGCGCCAGCGGGACGCCCGAGCTGCGCCGGGCCTGCGCCGGCTACCTCAGCCGGCGCTTCGGTGTGGAGGTCGACCCCGAGCGGCAGATCCTGCCCGCCACCGGGGCCAAGGAGACCATCTTCCACCTGCCGCTCGCCTTCGCCCGCGGCGACCCGCGGCGGAACCTGGTGGTGATGCCGGACCCGGGCTACCCGAGCTACGAGGCCGGGACCCTCTTCGCGGGCCTCGAGCCCTTGAAGGTGCCGCTCGAGGCGGGCCGGCATTTCCTGGTCGAGCCGGAGGCGCTCGGCGAGGAGGTGCTCTCCCGTACCCTGCTCTTCTGGGTGAACTACCCCCACAACCCCACCGGGGCCCTGGCGCCGCGCGCCTACCTCGAGCGGCTCGGCCGGGCCGCCCTGCGCCACGGCTTCATCGTGGCCTCCGACGAGTGCTACGCCGACATCTACTTCGGGGAACCGCCGCTCTCCCTCCTCGAGGTCCAGGTGGAGAACGCGCTCGCCATCCACTCCTGCTCGAAGCGCAGCGGGATGACCGGCTACCGCTCCGGCTTCCTGGCCGGCGACCCGGACCTCTTGGCCGTGCTCCGGCGGGCGCGCTCGTACCCGGGCGTGGCCTCGCCGGACTTCGTCACCGCCGCCGCGGTGGCGGCCTGGTCCGACGACGCCCACCCCGCCGAGCGCCGCGAGGTCTTCCGGCGCAAGCGGGAGCGCTTCCTGGCCTTCTTCGCCGAGCACGGCCTCGCCTGCCACGGATCGCAGGCGACCCTGTACCTGTGGGTGAAGGTCCCCCCCGGCCACACCTCGGGGTCCTACGCGCTGGCCCTCCTCGAGGAGGGGATCGTGGTCGCTCCCGGGACCTCCTTCGGCGCCGGGGAGGGTTACGTGCGGGTGGCGCTCGTGCCGACGCTGGAGGAGAGCGAGCGCGCCATCCTGGCCTGGCGGAGGGTGCGGTGATGACGAACGCGGACGGTCGGGCGGAGCTGGAGAGGCTGGTGGCCGAGGCCTTCGCCGAGCGCGCGCGGCTCTCCGACCCCGGCCACGAGCGGGCGGTGCGTGAGGCGCTGCGCCTGCTCGACGAGGGCGAGCTGCGGGTGGCCGAGAAGGTGGGCGAGGAGTGGCGGGTGAACGCCTGGGTCATGCAGGCGGTGAACCTCTTCTTCGCCCTGGAGGGCGCGCGGGTGGAGGCCTTCGGGCCCTTCGAGACGCGGGACAAGATCCCCCTGAAGCGGGACCTTCAGGCTCGCGGGGTGCGGCTCGTCCCGGGCGCGGTGGCCCGCTACGGGGCCTACCTCGCCCCGGGTGCCGTGCTCATGCCGAGCTTCGTCAACATCGGCGCCCGGGTCGGCCAGGGCACCATGGTCGACACCTGGGCCACCGTCGGATCCTGCGCCCAGGTGGGAGAGAACGTCCACATCGCCGGCGGCGTCGGCATCGGCGGCGTCCTCGAACCCCCCGGGGCCCGCCCCAACATCCTGGAGGACGGCTGCTTCATCGGGAGCCGCTGCGTGCTCGTCGAGGGGGTCCTGGTCGAAGAGGAGGCGGTGCTCGGGGCCAACGTGGTCATCACCGCCTCGACCCCCATCATCGACGTGACCGGCCCCGCCGAGGTGGTCTACCGGGGGCGCGTGCCGCGGCGCTCGGTGGTCATTCCCGGCACCCGGCCCAAGGCCTACCCGGCCGGCAGCTACCAGGTGCCCTGCGCCCTCATCGTCGGGCGGCGATCGGCCTCCACCGACCGGAAGGTCTCCCTCAACCAGGCCCTGCGCGAGTTCGAGGTCCAGGTCTAGCCACCATGAGCGGCCCGAAGGTCACGCGCGCGGAGCGCCGGTAAGGCCGTGGCGCCCGCCGCCCCGCTCCCCCTCGAGGAGGCGCTCGCCCGCCGCGCCGAGGCGCTCTGCGCCATTCCCTCCCCGGTGGGCGAGGAGGCGGCGCTGTGCGACGAGCTCGAGGGGTGGGCGCGCCGGCACCTCGCTCCGGCGCGGCGGGTGAAGAACTCGCTGGTCGTCTTCGTGGACGGCCCGCCCCGGGAGAAGGCGCGGCCGCTCGTCCTCCTCTGCGGCCACCTCGACACCGTGCCCATCCCCGCGGCCGACGCGGGGCGGCCGCCCCGGCGCGAGGGCGGACGCCTCTTCGCCCCGGGGGCCTCCGACATGAAGAGCGGCCTGGCGGTGGCCCTGGAGCTCGCCCTGCGGCTCCCGCCCTCCGAGCGCTTCTGCGACCTGGCGCTCGTGCTCTACGCCCGCGAGGAGGGCCCCTTCCTGGAGAACGAGCTCCGGGACGTCCTCCTCGAGGTGCCCGAGCTCTCGCGAGGAGATCTCGCCCTGTGCCTCGAGCCCACCGACAACCTCTTGCAGGTCGGCTGCGTGGGGTCGATCCACGCCACCGTCACCTTCCGCGGGCGGTCGGCGCACTCGGCGCGCCCGTGGCAGGGGGAGAACGCCATCCACAAGGCGGGCGCGCTCCTCGTCCACCTCGGGGCGCGCGCGCCCCGCGAGGCCACCTTGAGCGGCCTCAGCTACCGCGAGGTCCTCTCGGCCACCCGCATCGCGGGCGGGCGCGCCCGCAACGTGGTCCCCGACCAGTGCACCCTGAACCTCAACTACCGCTTCGCTCCCGACAAGCCGCTCGAGGTGGCGGCGGCCGAGCTGTGCGAACTCGCCGGGCGCTTCGGCGGCGAGGCCGAGCTCACCGACCGATCGCCCTCCTGTCCGACCTTCGCCGACCACCCGCTCGTCCGGCGCCTCGCCGCGCGGGCCGGGGTCTCCCTGGAGGCGAAGCAGGCCTGGACCGACGTGGCCCGCCTCGCCCAGGCCGGCATCGCGGCCGTCAACTTCGGGCCGGGGGCGACCGCGCAGGCCCACCAGGAGGGCGAGTGGGTCGAGCTCTCGAGCCTGGCGCGCAGCTACGGCCTCCTGGCGGCCTTCCTCGCTCCATAGCGAGAGGACGAGGGGGCGCCGGTCCCATCCCCCGCCGCGCCGCCCGGCCCTCCGCTGCAGGTGGACGCCGGGGGCGCCCCCCGTTAGATGCCCGTCCCGGGGGAGGGTCCGCGGTCTGGCCGCGGCGAGGCGAGAGTCGCCCGCCTCACTCGAGACGAAGGACGCGATGAAGGCCCTCTTGCTCCTCGCCCTCGCTTCCGGGCCCGTCCTCGGCCCGCCGGGGGTGAGCACCTGGTGCATCGATCCGGCGCACACCTCGACCGAGTTCAGCGCGCAGCACCTCGCCATCGCGACCGTGCGCGGCGCGTTCGGCCGGACCACCGGGACCATCCGCCTCGACGAGCGCGATCTCAGGCGCTCGTCGGTCGAGGCCGAGGTCGACGTGCGCACCATCGACACCCGGGTGGCCGAGCGCGACCAGGACCTGAAGAGCGAGCAGTTCCTCGACGTGGCGAGGTACCCCACCATCACCTTCAAGTCGACGCAGGTGGAGAAGGCCGGGGAGAACCGCCTCCGGGTGGCGGGTGAGCTCACCATGAAGGGCACCACCCGCCCGGTGGTGTTCGACGTCACCTACTCGCCCATGGCGGTGACCGGCGTGGGCGGCGAGACGCGCCGGGGGTTCAGCGGGACCTTCCAGGTGAGCCGCAGGGCGTTCGGGCTCAGCCTCTCGAAGGCCGCCGAGGCGGGCCCGCTGGTAGGCGACGAGATCACCATCACCGTCGACGCCGAGGCGGTGAGGGAGGAGGGCCCGTCGCCGGACCCCGCCGAGCTGCCGCCGGCGAAGTGAGATACCCGTGCCGGCCGCCCGTCAGCCCTCGCCGAAGAGCGAG
>DATJVF010000231.1:0-7117 GCA_035501995.1 Anaeromyxobacteraceae bacterium | reverse complement strand
CACCGTGGTCCCAGCGGAGCTGGTGGTGCGCCGGAGCACTTCGGTGGCCTCCCCGCGCCCGCCGGCGGGCGCGGCCGGCCCGAAGCGAGAGCCGGGCGCGGGAGGCTAGCGCCGCGGCCGGAGGGGAGGCCGCATGTGAGCGCTCACACACCGACCCCGCGAGTGCCGCCTCCCCCGGCCAGCACCTCCCCCTAAGTGGGGGGTCCGGCAAGGCGTCGAGCCCTCCGCAGGTCGTGAAGAAGGGCCACGGCGGCGAGGGGGGGGGTGAGGGATCGTCCCCGGCGACGGCGAATCCCGGATGGCGGCTCGGCGATTGGTCGGCCTGGTGTCCCAGCCAGCCCCGCATGAGCCCGGCCACATCGCCCGGGCCGTGCCGGCCCGGGCGCGGATACGAACCGTCCTCGCCCCTGCCGGCGGTCAGCTGGCCGGCAGGGCGGGACCCTTCTTAGGCGGCTGGGTCGAGCATGATCTTCACGCCGTGGCCGGCGAGGAGCGCGTCGAGGCCCTTCTGGAATTCCCTGAGGGGCAGGCGGTCCGTCACCACCGGCGCCGAGCTCACCACCCCGCGGTAGAGGTAGTCGATGGCCTTCGGGTAGCAGAACGGCCCGAGGTGGGCGCCGTGGATGTTGAGCTCCTTGCGGTCGCCGATCACCGACCAGTCGGCGCTCGTCTTCTCCCCGAAGACCCCGAAGGCCACGAAGGTGCCGAGCTTGCGCAGGAGGTCGAGGCCCTGCAAGACCGCCGGGGCGTAGCCGGAGGCCTCGATGAACACGTCGGCCCCGTAGCCGTCGGTGAGCGACTTCACCTTCGCCACCGGGTCCACCTCCTTCACGTTGATGACGGTGTGGGCGCCGAGCGCCTTCGCCTTCTCGAGCCGCTCCGGCTTGGCGTCGGTGACGATGATCTGGCCGGGGTTCTTGAGCTTGATGATCTGCAGCATGAGCAGGCCGAGCGTCCCGGCCCCGGCCAGGACCACCGTGTCGCCGAGCTGGATCTCGCCCCGCTCCACCGCGTGGATGGCGCAGGCGAGCGGCTCGACGAGCACCCCGTCCTCGAGCCGGATGTCCTTCGGCATCTTGTGGACGCGGGCGTGGGGGCCGAAGCGCATGTACTCCGCCCAGGCGCCGTCGGCCACCTCGCGCTGGAAGCCGTAGATGTCGTGCACCTCGCACATCCAGTACTGCCCGCGCTGGCAGAAGCGACAGCGGTCACAGGGGTAGATCTGCTCGGCGATGGCCTTGTCCCCGAGGGCGAGGCCCCATTTCTCGGCCGCTCCCTCCCCGAGCTCGACCACCGTCCCGAAGAACTCGTGGCCGGGGGTGACCGGCACCTTCACGTAGGGGCTCTTCCCGGCCCAGAACATGTCGCTGCCGATGAAGCACTTGCCGTCGCTGCCGCAGATCCCGGTCGCGTCGATCTTGACCACCACCTCCCCCACCCTGGCCCGGGGCTTGGCGACCGTCTCGAGGCGGTAGTCCCGCGGTCCGTAGTTGCGCACGGCGAGCATGGTCTCGTTCATGACGACCCGACCTCCTTCTCGATGTGAGAGGCCGGCCGGCCGCTCATCGGCGCGGCGACGGCCTCGGGTGACCCCCTCGCGACGGCGGTGGATCCACGCACCACGAGCACGGGAGGGATGAGCAAGGGCGCCGGCGGCCGGCCCTCGCCCCCGAGCAGCCCGAGCAGGAGCGCGGCGGCCTCCCGGCCCATGGCCTCCTTGTCCTGGCGGACGGTGGTGAGGGGGGGCACGAGCAGGCGGCTCATCTCGATGTCGTCGAAGCCCACCAGCGAGACGTCCTCCGGCACCCGCGCGCCCACCTCGATGAGGCGGCGCCAGGCCCCGATGGCCACGATGTCGTTCGTGGCGAAGACCGCGGTGGGGCGATCCGGGCCGGCGAGGAGCTCGTCCACCCGGTAGCCGAGCTCGATGGCCTGGGGGCCACAGAGCAGGTCCCGCTCGCGCAGCGCCACCCGGTGGCGCGTGAGCTCGGCCCGGAAGCCCTGCAGGCGCTGGCGCACGTTCTTCACCGCGCTCTCGCCGGCCAAGACCCCGATGCGGCGGTGGCCGAGCGAGGCGAGGTGACGGGCGGCGAGCTGGCCCCCGCACCGGTTGTCGCTCGTGACCGAGTGCCGCCCCTCGCCGGCGCGATCGACGTACACCACCGGCACCCCGAGGCCGTCCACCTGCGCCGCCGGCGCGCCCCGCTCGCTGCGGATGAGGAGGATGCCGTCCACCCGGCGGCTGGCGAGGCCCTCGAGGTGCGCCCACTCCCGCTCGGGGTCCTGGTAGGAGTCGCAGAGGACGGTCTGCACCCCCTGCTCCCAGAGCGCGTCCTCCACCGCCCGGGCGATCTCCGCGTAGAAGGGGTTCGAGATGTTGGGCAGGACCAGGCCCACGCTGTAGGTGCGCCGCGAGCGCAGGCTGCGGGCGCCCATGTGGATCCGGAAGCCGAGCCGCTCGATGGCCCGCTGGACGCGCTGGGCCGTCTTCTCGGCCACCGGGGCCGTCCCGTTCAGGTAGTGCGACACCGTCCCGACGGCGACGCCGGCGCGCCGGGCGACGTCCTTGATGGTCGCCGTACCGTTCGGGCTCCCCACCGGAACCGACCTCGGGGCCACAGGTGGCTGGCTCAGCGATTGAAACGTTTCAAAAATGAGAAGCTGGCACACCCCCCCCGCCCTCCGCAACGACCCCGTATGGGGCGAAGGACCGCGCTCAGGAGAGGCGCTGTTCGCTCTCGGCGTCGAAGAGGTGCAGGTTCGCGAGCTCGAGCCGCGCGCTCAGCTTCGCGCCGATGGCGGGGGCGCGGTGCGGATCCTCGCGGTACACGAGGGTGTCCTCCCCGGCCCGGGCGTGGACGATCACCTCGTCGCCGAGGGTCTCGACGATCTCCACCACCGCCTCGACCGGCGCCGTCTCGCCGCGGGCCTCGCGGCCGGGGGCGATCACGTTCTCGGGCCTCACCCCGGCGATGACGCGCAGGCCCTCCCGGCCGGCGACGGCCGCCCTCATCCCCGCCGGGACCGGGAACGAGAAGGCCTGGCCCTCGATGAGGGTCCCGCCGTTCCGGAGGACGCCCCGCACGAAGTTCATGGGCGGGGTCCCGATGAACTGGGCCACGAAGGCGTTGGCCGGGTGCTCGTAGACCTCGAGCGGCGTCCCGACCTGCTGGAGGAGGCCGTCCCGCAGCACCGCGATGCGGTGCCCCATGGTCATCGCCTCCACCTGGTCGTGGGTGACGTAGATGGTGGTGGTCTCGAGGCGCCGCTGGAGCTTCATGATCTCGGCGCGCATCTGGATGCGCAGCTTGGCGTCGAGGTTGGAGAGCGGCTCGTCGAAGAGGAACACCGCCGGCTTGCGCACGATGGCCCGCCCCACCGCCACCCGCTGGCGCTGGCCGCCGGAGAGCTGCTTGGGCTTGCGGTCGAGGAGGGGGGCGATGCCGAGGACGTCGGCCGCCTCGTTCACCAGGCGGTCCATCTCGGTCCGGGGCGTCTTGCGCATCTTGAGGCCGAACTCGAGGTTCTGCCGGATGCTCATGTGCGGGTAGAGGGCGTAGTTCTGGAACACCATCGCGATGTCCCGGTCCTTGGGCGGCACCTCGTTCACCACGCGGTCGCCCACCTGGATGGTGCCCTCCGAGATGTCCTCCAGCCCGGCGATCATGCGCAGGGCGGTGGACTTGCCGCAGCCGGACGGGCCGACCAGCACCATGAACTCGCGGTCCCGGACCTCGAGGTCGAGGTTCTTGATGACGGCCGTCTCGCCGAATCGCTTCTCCACCCCTTTGAAGGTCACGCCGGCCATGATCCCCTCGCCGCACTCGCAGGCCCGGGGCACAAGCCGGAGCCGGCCGCGGGTGCGCGAGCGGGAATCTAGCGCGCAGCGCCGTCTGGGGAAGCAGGCTCGTTTGGGGTACCATCGGCCGCCCCGACGAGCAGGCGTCGCCGGGGCGGCTCGATTGACTTTATGTGAACCACCGCCCGCAGGGCCTCGCTAGCCCTTTTGGGGGCGTTGCCTAGCCCGGGACAGCAGTGGGATCCTCGCGGCGAATCTTGAAACGTTTCAAGATGGTCTCGCAGCCCGGACCGGGTCGCGCCAGGAGAGACCGGCGCCGGGGCGGAGGTGAGCACGGTGCCGGGACCCCGACCCGGGCGTGGTGACCGCGCGGTGCCGGGCCCGGGTCCGGCGCGCCTCATCGGCACGGGCGCGCCCGGCGGGCGGTGGTGACGGCCCCGGTGGCCGGCCACCAGCTTCATGACCGGCTACGAGCTGCCCTGGGGCAAGATCATGGCCACCGGGACCGTCATCGTCTTGCCGGTGACGGTCTTCGCGCTGCTCGTCTCGCGCCACATGGTGCGCGGCCTCACCATGGGCGCTACCAAGTGAGGGCGCAGGCCCGGCGCCTTGCGGCCCCGCGACGGGAGTCCCGGGGCGAGCGTTCCGGGGTGGGGCCGCCCCGGAAGAGGGGTTCGCCATGAAGAAGGTCGTGTGGGGCGTTCTCGGGACCGCCAGGATCGCGCGCGAGAAGGTGATCCCCGCCATGCTGAAGAGCCAGGCCTGCGAGGTGCGGGCCATCGCCTCGCGCTCGCTCGACGCCGCCCGCGCGGCGGCCGCGGCGCTCAACATCCGGGACGCCCACGGATCGTACGAGGCGCTCCTGGCCGATCCGGAGATCGAGGCGGTCTACAACCCGCTGCCGAACCACCTGCACGTCCCGCTGACCCTCAAGGCCGCCGCGGCCGGCAAGCACGTCCTGTGCGAGAAGCCCATCGCCCTCACCGCCCAAGAGGCGCGAGAGCTCTCCGCCGTCCGCGGCCAGCTCCTCGTGGCCGAGGCGTTCATGGTGCGCTTCCACCCCCAGTGGCTGAGGCTGCGCGAGCTCATCCGCCGGGGGGCTCTCGGCACGCCGCGGGCGGTCCAGGTCTTCTTCGCCTACACGAATCTCGACGAGCACAACATCCGCAACCGCGCCGACATCGGCGGCGGCGGCCTCTACGACATCGGCTGCTACGCGGTGGTGGCGGGGCGCTACGTCTTCCAGGCCGAGGCCCGCCGCGCAGCGGCCCTCTTCGACCGCGACCCGCACTTCGGGACCGACCGCACCACGAGCGGCCTCGTCGACTTCGGCGGGGGCCGCCACCTCACCTTCACGGTCTCCACCCAGTGCGTGCCCTACCAGCGCGTGCAGGTGTGCGGCACCGAGGGGCGCGTCGAGCTCCAGATCCCGTTCAACGCGCCGGCCGACGGCGAGACCCGCCTCCTCTTCGACGACGGGTCGGCCCTCGACGGGAGCGCCATCCGGACCGAGACCCTACCCGCCTGCGACCAGTACACCCTCCAGGCCGAGGCCTTCTCGCGGGCCATCCGGGGGGAGATCGCCCTCCCCTACGGCGTGGAGGACGCGCTGCGCAACATGCGCATCCTCGACGCGCTCTTCCGATCGGAGACGAGCGGCCGCCTCGAGGAGGTCTAGCGAACGGGCTCCTCGGCCGTCCGGCCCGCCTACTCGGGCGGAATGGTGAACTCGACCCGCCGGTTCTGCTCGCGCCCCTCGGCGGTACGGTTGTCGGCCACCGGCCGGCTCGCGCCGAATCCCTTGGCCTCCACGCGTCCCGGCTCGACCCCCCGCTCGACGAGGTAGCGGCGGACCGCCTCGGCCCGCCCGAGCGAGAGCTCTCGGTTCTGGGCCGCGCCGCCCCGGTTGTCGGTGTGCCCCTCCACCACCACCTTCGCCACCTCGGGGTGGTCGCGCAGGACGGCCGCCACCTCGTCGAGGAGGCCGAAGGAGGCGGGGGCGATGGTGGTCTTGCCGGTGTCGAAGAAGACCTTCTCCGAGAGCTCGAGCTTCTCCTTCGTCACCACCACCCGGGCTGGCTCGGGCGGGGGCGGTGGGGGCGGCGGCGGCTCGGGCGCGGCCTCGGGCGCGGGCGCGGGCACCGTCACCGCGTACTCGGCGCTGCTCACCTCGCTCTCGGGCTGGCCGGGGGCGATGGCGATGGCCTTCAAGGTGGCGTTCCCTTCCAGGCGGATGGGCTCAGTGTAGACGGGCGAGTCGGCGGTGGGGGCGCTGCCGTCGGTGGTGTAGTGGATGACGGCGCCCGGGGTCGGGGAGGAGAGCGTGACGAGCTGCGCTTCGGAGTAGTAGCCGGGAGGCGGATCGAACCTGGAGGCCGCGGTGGGGGCGGGCGGCGGCGGCTTCGCCGCCGGCTTGGCGGCCGCCCTGGGCTCGCAAGGGAAGATGCAGGGGTTCCCGCAGGGCATGCAGATGGTCACAGACGGGCTGCTCGCCTTCTGGGCTGGCGTCGCGCAGGCGACGAGGGCCAGCAAGAACGCGCTCACCGAGAGTCCTCTCATGGCATGGTCTCCTCGTCTGGTGCGCCCACGGGTTTGAGACGAAGCGACTCACCCCGCCCCCACCGGCAACACCGTTCGGCGAGCGGATGCCTCTCCCTGCGCGTGCACCGGGCTCGGGATTGGGCGAGGGCTCGCCTGCCCGGACGCGGGATCCTAAGGGATGGCCCGCCCTCCGTCCGCGACGATTGGGTGACGAAGGCTTCGCCCCTAACCGAAGAGGGGCACCTTGGCCACCCGGGCGCGCGCCTCGGGGATCCGGTGGAGCGACTCGCCACCGCGGGCCTCGACCACGATGGAGGCCGCGGCGGCGCCCAGGCGGGCGGCCTCCGCCGGCTCCGCGCCCTCGGCCAGGCCGAGGAAGAAACCGGCCGAGAAGACGTCGCCGGCCCCGGTGGGATCGACCTGGTCCGTGCGGTAGGCCCCCACCTTCACCGTCCGGCCGCGCAGGATGAGCTCGCAGCCGCGCTCGCTGTGCGTGAAGGCCACGATCGGCACCGCCGCCGCCAGGCGGTCGAGGAGGTCGCCCTGACCGCGCAGGTCGTCCTCGCCCACGCAGGCGGCGTGGACCCCGCTGAGGTCGCGCGCCGAGGGCAGCCAGGGCGGCTGGGCCACCATGCCGTCCGGCTCCACCGCCCGCACCCACCCCTGCACCCCGATCCCCACGAAGGGTCCGCGCGCCGCGCGCACCCAGGCCCCGAGGTCGACCTCGCCCAGGATGGGGGCGAGGTGGACCACGTCGGCCTTGAGCCAGGCCGCCGG
>DATJVF010000230.1:0-11435 GCA_035501995.1 Anaeromyxobacteraceae bacterium | reverse complement strand
AGGCGCTCGCGAGCGCTCCGTCGAACCTGCCCGAGCTGGGCGACGGCCGCCGGATCTACGAGCGGCTGGTGAAGCCCAGCGTGGTCTCGCTGGAGGGGGTGGGCGCCCACATCGCCCTCGCCTCGCTGGTCGAGGACCGGCCGGCCGGCGGGCGCGCCCTCTGTTACCGCTACCAGATCGACGACCGCCGCTCGGCGCGCGAGGGCTCGACCCACCTCGCCCTCGGCCGGGTCCGGCTCGAGAGCCTGCTCACCGCCGACGCCCTCGACGCCCTCTTCTGCGCCATCCACTTCGGGGCCCAGGACTTCCGCTGCGGGCTCTTGCCCTACCCGGGCGCGCCGGAGCACCGGCGCCTGGAGGCGATCCTGTTCTCGGGAGGACTCTCGCTCCCCGAGCTCCTGCGCGAGGTCGACCGGGTCTTCACGGGTCGTGACTACACCCTGCGCGACCTCTTCCTCGACGAGCGGCGCCGGGTGGCCGACGCCCTGCTGGCCGACACCTTGCA
The DNA here is from genome assembly GCA_035501995.1 of Anaeromyxobacteraceae bacterium. GTDB lineage: Bacteria > Myxococcota > Myxococcia > Myxococcales > Anaeromyxobacteraceae > Anaeromyxobacter_A. Next base: position 10,930 of record DATJVF010000230.1, on the reverse strand, counting down.
GCGCTACGAGGCCGACTACCAGCGCATCTTCGTGGACAACCGCCGGCTCATGACCTTCCTGAAGCAGATCGACTCGCCCATCCCGGGGCCGCTGCGGGTGGCGGCCGACGTCTCGCTCTCGCGCCGGGTGCGCGAGCTCACCGAGAAGGCCCTCGAGAGCGGGGCCGAGCTGGCGGCCGCGCGGGGCGAGCTCGCCGCCACCGTGGCGCTGGCGCGCACCCTCGGGGCCCACCTGCACCTCGATGCGGTGCGGCGGGAGGTGGAGCGCTCGGTGGTGGCCCGCATGGCGGCCCTGGTGGCCGGGAAGGGCACCGCGGCCCGGGCCGAGGAGGTCATCGCCATCCTCCGGTTGTCGCAGGAGCTCGGCCTGCGGCTCGACCTGTGGGGGCCACAGAACCAGCTGTGGGCCTACACGGCCTCCCCGCCGGCCACGCTCGCCCGCGAGATCCTGGCCGAGCTCGCCGACCTCCTCTGGTTCGACCCCGCCAAAGTCGAGGCGCGGGCCGGCTACGCGCCGCGGGCGGCCGCGGCCTCCTGACGGCGCCCCCTCGCCCGCGCGGGTTGCGGGTCGGCGGGGCGTGGTCTAGGTTCGGGGCCCGTGCCCTCCCCCGACCACCCCGGCCGAGCTCGCCCGGCGGCGCGACCGCCGCCCGGGCGCCGGCGCACCCTCGCCTCGAGCACCCGCGCATGGAACCGAGCGTGACCATCTCGCGGCGGGGCGCCGAGCGCCTCGCCCGCGGCCACCCCTGGATCTACCGCGGCGACGTCGAGAAGGCGCTCCCCACCCTCGCCGGCGGCGAGGTGGTGGCCATGAAGGACGGCCGCGGCCGCTTCCTCGGCAAGGCCTTCTGGTCGAGCCGGTCCAAGATCGCCCTGCGCACGGTCACCCGCGACGACGAGCCGGTGGACGAACCCTTCTTCGAGCGGCGCCTCCGCAACGCGCTGGCCCTGCGGGAGAGGCTCTTCCCCGGCGCGCCGGCGGCGCGCCTGGTGCACGGCGAGGCCGACCTCCTGCCGGGGCTGGTGGTGGACCGCTACGGGAAGGTGGCGGTGATGCAGACCCTCGTCCCGGCCACCGACCGCCGCAAGGCGTTCCTCGCCGACCTCATCGCGAGCGCCCTCGACCTCGAGGCGGTGGTGGAGCGCAACGACGTGAAGGTGCGCGAGCTCGAGGGGCTACCGCTCGAGAAGGGCCTCCTGCGGGGGACCGCCCCCGGCCCGCTCGTCTACCGCGAGGGCGAGGTGCGGGTGCAGCTCGACGTGCTCACCGGCCAGAAGACCGGCGCCTTCCTCGACCAGCGCGAGAACCGGCTGCGGGCCGGCGAGTACGCCCTCGGGCGCTGCCTCGACTGCTTCAGCTACGCCGGGGGCTTCGCGCTCCAGCTCGCGCAGCGCGCGACCGAGGTGGTGGCGGTGGAGATGCAGGCCGGGGCGGCGGCGCTCCTGCGCGAGAACGTGGCCTTGAACCGCGCCGCCCACGTGCAGGTGGTCGAGGCCAACGCCTTCGACTACCTGCGCGATGCCTCCGAAAAGGAGCCGGCCTTCGACCTCGTGGTCCTCGACCCACCGGCCTTCGCCAAGAACAAGGAGGCCCTCCCGGCGGCGCGCCGCGGCTACAAGGAGGTGAACCTGCGCGCCATGCAGGTGCTGAAGGCCGGGGGCCTGCTCGTCTCGGCCTCCTGCAGCTACCACTTCTCCGAGGAGATGCTCGAGGAGGTGATCCTCGACGCCGCCCGCGACGCCGGACGGCCGGCCCAGGTGCTCGAGCGGCGCGGCGCGGCCCGCGATCACCCGGTGCTGCTCGGCGTCCCGGAGACCCGCTACCTCAAGTGCCTCGTGGTGCGCCTGCCGTAGCGCCGACGGCCCCGGGAGTGGTATCAATACCCTTCAAGGGGTATGCGCGGACGCTTCCGGCTGGGCCACGCGGCCCTCCTCGTCGTGCCCGCACTCGCGGTGGCGCTCACCCTGTCCCACGGCCGCCGTACCCGCGAGGACGAGCGGGCCACCCTCGCCGCCCTGCGCGCGCTCGCCGGACCGGCGCTCCCCTCGGCGGAGGCCGCCTCGGCGACGCGGTCGTCCCCGCCGGCCCGCTACGACCGCGAGCGCCTCTACGAGCTCATCGACGGCGCGGCCGAGACCTACCTCGCCCGCGGCTTCGAGGCCTGCCTCGCCGCCACCTACGCCTACCCGGGCCCGCCCGAGATCGAGGTGTCGGCCGAGGTCCATCGCTTCGCCAGCGAGGAGGGCGCCCGCGCCACCCTCGAGGCCGAGCGACCCCAGGCGGCCGTGCCCCTGCCCGGGCTCGCCGGAGCCCAGGGCGACGGGAGCGTGCTCCTCCTCGCCCGCGGGCGCGACCTCCTGAAGCTCACCCTGCTCTCCCTTCACCCGCGCGGCCGCGAGGCGCTCCTCGCCCTCGCCGCCGCCTGGGCGGAGGGGACGAGGTGAGGGAACCCCGCCAGACCGCCCTCAAAGCCGCGGGGGCGGGCTCGAAGAGGGCGGCGGGAACCGGCACCCCCCGGGTGCCAAGGAGCGCACGGTGAGCCCACTTCCCCCTGGCCTCTCGCGCCGCGAGGTCCTCCGGCGCCTCTCCTCCGCCGCGCTCGCCCTGGCCGGGGTTGGCACCGGCGCGGTCGCCTTCTCCGAGCGGCGCCTCGCGGCGGCGCCCGCGCCGGCGGTGCGCGACTGGCGCGCCCGGCCGGAGGCGCCGGGCGCGCCTTCGGTGGTGGCCCGGGGTCCGGACCCGGCCGACAACGTGCGCCGGGCGCTCCTCTCGCTCGGGGGGATGGCGCGCTTCGTCCGGCCGGGCGAGACCGTGCTCCTGAAGCCCAACGTGGGCTGGGATCGCCTCCCCGAGCAGGGCGCCAACACCGACCCGCGGGTGGTGGCGGAGCTCGTCCGGCAGGCGCGCGCGGCCGGGGCGAGGCGGGTGCTGGTGGCCGACCTCTCCTGCAACGACCCGCAGCGCTGCTTCGCCCGCTCCGGCGTCCGGGCCGCCGCGGAGGCGGCCGGGGCCAGCGTGCTCGACGGCAGCGCCCTCGAGCTCGTCGACGCTGCCCTGCCCGGCGTCGCGAGGGGGCTCCTCGTGATGAAGCCCCTCCTCGAGGCCGACCGGGTCATCAACCTGCCGGTGGTGAAGCACCACGGGCTCTCCCGGGCCACCCTCGGCATGAAGAACTGGATGGGCGTCTTCGGCGGCGGGCGCAACCGGCTGCACCAGGACATCGACCGGTCGCTCGCCGAGCTGTGCGCCCTCTTCCGCCCCACCCTGACGGTGGTGGACGCCACCCGGGTGCTCATGCGGAACGGCCCGCAGGGCGGGAGCCTGGCCGACGTGAAGGCGGTGGAGGCGGTGGCCATCGGGCTCGACCCGGTGGCCTGCGAGTCCTGGGGGGCGGTGCAGCTCGGGCTCGACCCGCGCGCGCTCGGGTTCATCGCCGCCGCCGAGAAGGCCGGGCTCGGCACGGCCGAGGCGGGGCGGGTGAAGGAGCTCGGCCCGACGTGACCCCGCTGAGGCTGGTGCGCCTTCTCTGGCAGGCGGTCTTCCTCGGACTGTTCGCGGGGCTCCTCTGGCGCCTGGCGGCGGGCGATCCGCACGCCTTCCCCTACCCGGCCCTGCTCGAGCTCGACCCGCTCGCCGCCGCCGGAAGCGCCTTCGGAGCGGGGACCCTGCCGCGCGCGCTGGCCGTCGGGGGCGGCCTCGTCCTCGCCCTCACCGTGGTCTTCGGGCGCTTCTTCTGCGGCTGGGTGTGCCCGCTCGGCAGCTTGCAGGAGCTCGCGAGCTACCTCTTCTCGCCGCGTTCGCGGCGGGAGAGCCTCTCGGCGAACCGCTTCCGCCCCTGGTACGCGCTGAAGGGCTGGCTGCTCGCCTTCCTGCTCTCGGCGGCCCTCCTCGGTTCGCTCCAGGCGGGGCTCCTCGATCCGCTCGCGCTCCTCGCGCGGGGCCTCGCCGCCGGGCTGTGGCCGCTCTTGCCGGGCGGGCGGCCGGTGCCGGGCGGCCTCCTGGCGGCCGCGCTCCTCGCGGCGGTGCTCCTCGCGAGCCGCTTCATCCCGCGCCTCTTCTGCCGCGCGCTCTGCCCGCTCGGCGCGCTCCTCGGGGTCCTCTCCCGCGTCTCGCTCTTCCGCCTCCACCGCGCTCCGGGCGCCTGCACCGCCTGCGAACAGTGTGCCTTCGCCTGCCAGGGCGCCGACGAGCCCTTGGGCGAGCACCGCCCGGGCGAGTGCCACCTGTGCCTCAACTGCGTGGGGAGCTGCCCGGAGGGCGCACTCGCCTACCGCTTCCTCGGCTCCGTCCCGCGCGCGGACGCGCGGCCCGACCTCTCCCGGCGCTGGCTCGTGGGCGGGATCCTGTCCGGCCTGTGCGCGGCGCCGCTCCTGCGAGCCGGGGGCGGGGGTCGGGCGGCCGCCTCGCCGCGCCTCCTCAGGCCGCCGGGCGCGCTCCCCGAGCGCGCCTTCCTCGAGCGCTGCGTGAAGTGCTCCCTGTGCGAGCAGGCCTGCCCGACCGGCGCCCTCCTGCCGGCCCTGGCGCAGGCGGGCGTGGAGGGGTTCTGGTCGCCGGTGCTCGTCCCGCGGCGCGGCGCCTGCGAGTTCGCCTGCACCCGCTGCGGCGAGGTCTGCCCGACCGGCGCCCTCGAGAAGCTCACCCCGGCCCGCAAGACCGGCTACGATGGCGGGCCGCCGGTCCGCATCGGCACCGCCTTCCTCGACCGCGGCCGCTGCCTGCCCTGGGGCATGGCCACCCCCTGCGTGGTCTGCGAGGAGATGTGTCCCACCGATCCCAAGGCCATCTGGCTCGAGGCGGCGAGCGCGCCCTCGCGCGGCGGGGGCGGGGTGGAGCTGCGCCGGCCGCGGGTCGACCCGGCCCGCTGCGTCGGCTGCGGCCTGTGCGAGAACCGCTGCCCGGTCGGCGAGGAGGCCGCCATCCGGGTGAGCTCGGTGGGCGAGACGCGCGACCCGCTGAACCGCATGCTGCTGTAGAGCGCCCTTCGGGCCCGGGCTCGACGCCGCGGCCCCGCAGGGCGTCCCGGGAAAGGGAGATGACCTCATGACCGAGCCGGCAGGGGCCCCGACCCCGGAGGCGCTCCGCGCCGCCCTCGCGCACAGCCCGCACCTCTCGCGCCTTTCGGGCGAGGACCTCGCCGCGCTCGCCGAGGCCCTCGAGCTCCTCGAGGTGCCCGCGGGCGAGGTGCTGGTGCGCGAGGGGGCCCCGGGCGGCGAGCTGTACTTCGTGCTCTCGGGCGAGGTGCGGGTGCGCCGCCGCGACCTGGCGCTGCGGCCCATCGGGCCGGGCGGGCAGTTCGGGGCGCTCGCCCTGCTCACCGGCCGCCCGCGCTCGGTCACCGCCAGCGCGGCCACGAGGCTCCTCCTCGCACGCCTGCGGCCCGAGCGCTGGCGCGACCTCGTCGCGCAGAGGCCGGCGGCGGCCCTGGCCCTCACCACCGACGTCCTCGTCCACGTGCGCGACGAGCTCGTCGAGGTGACCGAGGAGGTGGGTCACCTCACCCGCGGGCGCACCCTGCCGCGCGCCCGCGAGGTGGCGGTGCGCATGAAGGGGGTGGAGCGCCGGGTCGCGACCGGCACGCCGCTCTACCAGCTCTTGCCGCGCGAGGAGGGGGGCTCGCTGGTGGTGGCGGGCCTGCTCAACCAGAAGCCGGTCTCGCTCAGCACCCCGCTCGTCGGCGACGCGGCCATCGCGCCGGTCACGGTGGCCGACTCGGACGGCCGCCAGGTGTGGGCGCGCAGCATCGGGCTCCTCGCGCTCGAGGCGGCCCAGGAAGTCGCGCCCGAGCTCAAGGTTCGCCTCGGCCCCTCCCGCGGGCCGCACCAGCTCGTCGAGGTCGACCCGCCCCCGGGGGCGGCGGTCCCGAACCTCACCGAGCTCGCCGGCCGGATGAGCGCGGCCATGGAGAGCCTGGTGGCCGAGGACGTCCCGTTCCGCCAGGAGCTGTGGGCGGTGGAGGAGGCGCAGAGCTACTTCCAGGAGCGCGGCTGGGACGACGCGGCGCGGTTGCTCGCCACCCTCCGCCAGGCCACCGTGCCCCTCATCAGCTGCGGCCAGGTCTACGCGCTCGGCATGGGCATCTTCCTGCCCTCCTCGGGGGCCCTGCGCGGCTTCGCGCTCACCGCCCGCGGGGGGAGCCTGGTGCTCGACTACGGCCGCCACGATCCGCGCGCCGACCGTTCCCCGCCGCTCGCCCTGGAGGCCGAGGGGGGGATGGCGGCCGCTCACCTCACCTGGCTGGCCGGCATGGGTGTGACGAGCGTGGGCGCCTTCAACGAGCTGTGCGTGTCGGGCGGGGTGGCCCAGCTCATCCGGGTGGCCGAGGGCTTCCACGAGAAGCGCATCGGCGCGGTGGCCGACGCCATCGCGGCCCTGCGCGACCGGGTGCGCATCATCGCCATCGCCGGGCCCTCCTCGTCGGGCAAGACCACCTTCATCAAGCGCCTCAGCACCCAGCTCGAGATCGACGGCCTGAGGCCGGTCGGGCTGTCCCTCGACGACTACTACGTCGACCGCGAGCGCAACGTGCGCGACGAGAACGGCCAGTACGACTTCGAGGCGCTCGAGGCCATCGACCTCCCGCTCTTGCAGGACCACGTGCGCCGCCTGCTCGCCGGGGAGACGGTCGCCACCGCGCGCTACGACTTCCTCACCGGGAAGAGCGCGCCCGAGGCGGGGCCCCACATCCGCCTCGGGCGCGGCAACGTGCTCATGCTGGAGGGGATCCACGGCCTGAACCCGCAGCTCCTGGCCGGCATCCCCGCCCCGGGCGAGGTCTACCGCATCTTCATCCACCCCATGACCACCCTCCCCTTCGACCGCCTCCTGCGCGCCTCGGCCACCGACCTGCGGCTGCTCCGCCGCATCGTGCGAGACCGGCACCGGCGCGGCTACAAGGCCGAGGACAACATCCTGCGCTGGCCCTCGGTCGAGCGCGGCGAGCGCCGCCACATCTTCCCCTTCCTGGGGGAGGCCGACGCCGTCTTCGACACCTCGCTCGTCTACGAGCCCTCGGTCCTGAAGGTTTACGCGGAGCGCTACCTCCTCGAGGTGCCGCGCAGCTCGCCGGCCTTCGGCACCGCCTGGCGGCTGAGGCTGCTCATCGACCGCTTCGTCTCCATCTACCCCGAACACGTCCCCCCCACCTCCATCCTGCGCGAGTTCATCGGGGGGAGCGGCTTCGAGTACTGACCCTCCGTCCGGGAGGGGCCCGCCCGGCCTGGCCGGCTGGCCCTCCCGGGGGGCGGGTTTGACAGCCGCCGCGCCCGCGCCTTAGCTTAGTATCTCGTAAAGAAATCTGGTTTCTCACACCGAAACCAGCATCCCGGGCGCGGCCGGTCGGGCGCGCCCTCGGGAGGCGAGGACCGATGAGCCCCTCGCATCGCTACCCCCACGGGAAGTTGCTCTACCGCGCCCTCGACCGCGCCTTCCCCCTCGTGGTGCGCGGCGAGGGGTGCTGGCTCTTCGACGAGGACGGCCGCCGCTACCTCGACGCCTGCGGCGGCGCGTTCGCGGCCACCCTCGGCCACGGCCAGACCGAGATCGCCCGGGCGCTGGCCGAGCAGGCCGCCCGGGTCGCCTACGTGAACGGCACCGCCTTCACCAACGCCCCGGCCGAGGAGCTCGCGGAGGCGCTGGCGGCGCTCCTCCCCAAGGGGCTCGATCACGTCTACTTCCTGTGCTCCGGCTCGGAGGCGGTCGAGGCCGCCCTCAAGATCGCCCGCCAGCACTTCGTCGAGTCGGGGCGGCCCGAAAAGCACAAGATCATCGCCTGCGCCCCCGGCTACCACGGGAACACCCTGCTCGCCCTCTCGGCCTCGGCTCGCCCGCACTACCGGGCCCTCTTCGGCCCCTGGCTCGTCCCGGTCCGCATGATCCCGGCGCCCTACCCCTACCGCCTGCCGCCGGGCTCGCCGGCCCTCTCGGCCGAGGCGCTCGAGGAGGCCATCCTCTCGGAGGGGCCGGGGACGGTGGCGGCCTTCATCGCCGAGCCGGTGGGCGGCACCTCGACCGGCGCCTCGGTGCCCCCCGCCGACTACTACCGGCAGGTGCGCGAGGTGTGCGACCGGCACGAGGTGCTCTTCGTGGCCGACGAGGTCCTGTGCGGCTGCGGCCGGACCGGGCGCTTCTCGGCCCTCGAGCACTTCGGGGTGGTGCCCGACCTCATGACGCTCGGCAAGGGCCTCTCGGGCGGCTACGCGCCGCTGTCGGCGGTGGCGGCCACCGAGCGGGTCCTCGCGCCCATCGCCCGCGGCTCGGGGGCGGTGAGGCACGCCCAGACCTTCTCGCACACCCCGGTCATCTGCGCGGTGGGCCTCGCCGCCCTCCGCTTCCTCGTGAAGCACGACCTCGTCCGCCGCGCGGCCGCCGAGGGCGAGCTCCTCCAGGCGAAGCTCGCGGCCCTGCGCGAGTCGCCCGCCGTCGGGGACGTGCGCGGCCAGGGCCTCCTCGCCGGCGTCGAGTTCGTGGCCGACCGGGCCACCCGGGCTCCCTTCCCCCGCGCCCTCCGCTTCGCCGAGACCTTCGCCGCCCGCGCCCTCGAGGTGGGGCTCGTGGTCTGGCCGGGGACCGGCCACGCCGGCGGCGGGGACGGCGACCTGGCCATGATCGCGCCCCCCTTCGTGGTGACGGAGGAGGAGCTCGACCTCGTGGTGGCCCTCTTTCGCCGCGCGCTCGCCCTCACCCTGGAGGCCTGCCGTGTCCACCCCTAGCCCTCCCCCCTCCAAGGTCACCTACACCTCGGCCCGGATGGACCTCACCCTCTTCCACCGCGCCTTCGACGAGGCCCTCGCGGCGGTGCGGGCCCGCGCCGGCGAGCGCCACCCCATCCTCGTCGAGGGGCGCTCGCTCAGCTCCCCGGCTGCGCCGCTCGTCGACACCTCCCCCATCGACACCGGGCTCGTCCTCGGGTTCTTCGAGTCGGCCCAGGCGGACCACCTCGACCTCGCGGTACAGGCGGCGCGCCGGGCCCAGCCGGCCTGGGGCCGGCGCCCCTTCGCCGAGCGGGTCGCCCTGCTGCGCCGGGCGGCGGCGGCCATCCGGGCGCGGCGCTTCGAGCTCGCCGCCCTCATGAGCCTCGAGGTGGGCAAGAGCCGCCTCGAGGCCATGGGAGACGCCGAGGAGGCCGCCGACCTCGTCGACTACTACGCGAGCCAGGTCGAGGAGGCGCACGGGTGGGACCGGCCCCTCGGCCGGCTCGCCGAGAACGAGAACACCCGCTCCCTGCTCCGGCCGTACGGCGTGTTCGCCTGCATCGCCCCCTTCAACTTCCCCATGGCCCTCTCCACCGGCATGTCCTCGGCGGCGCTCCTCGCCGGCAACGCCGTGGTCTACAAGCCCTCGAGCGAGGCCCCCTTCACCGGCCTCATGCTGGCCCGCTCTTACGAGGAGGCCGGCCTCCCCCCCGGGCTCTTCGGCTACCTCCCCGGCCGCGGCTCCGAGCTCGGCGAGGCCCTGGTGCGCCACCCGGGGGTGGACGGGGTGGTCTTCACCGGCTCGAAGGAGGTCGGCCTGCGCCTCCTGCGGGCCTGCGCCGAGCCGTTCGCGAGGCCGGCCCTGCTCGAGCTCGGCGGGAAGAACCCCACCTACGTCGCCCGGAGCGCCGACCTCGCCAAGGCGGCCGAGGGGGTGGTGCGCTCGGCCTTCGGGCTGCAGGGCCAGAAGTGCTCGGCCTGCTCGCGGGTCTACGTCGAGGCCGGGGTCCACCGCGCCTTCCTCGCCGAGCTCCTCGAGCGCACGCGAGCGCTCCCGAAGGGCGATCCCTCCGAGCGCGACGTCTTCTTCGGGCCGCTCGTGAACGCGCGGGCGGTGGCGACCTTCGAGGCGGCGGTGGCCTCCGCCCGGGCCGGGGGCGAGATCCTCCTCGGCGGGGAGCGGTTGCGGGGCGGGATCTTCGACCGGGGCCACTTCGTCGCCCCCACCGTGGCCGAGCTGCCGCTCGGCCACGAGCTCTTCGCCCGCGAGCTGTTCGTGCCGCTCCTGGCGGTGGGGGTGGTGGCGGACCTCGAGGAGGCCCTGCGCGAGGCGAACCGGACCGAGTACGGGCTCACCGCCGGCATCTTCAGCGGCGACCGGGAGGAGATCCTGCGCTTCTTCGAGGGCGTCGAGGCCGGCGTCTGCTACGCCAACCGCGCCTCGGGCGCCACCACCGGCGCCTGGCCCGGGGTGCAGTCGTTCTGCGGCTGGAAGGGCTCCGGCACCACCGGCAAGGGGGGCTGCGGCCCCTACTACGTCATGCAGTTCATGCGCGAGCAGAGCCGCACCATCATGGAGTGAGAGCGGCGGAGCCATGGAGAAGAGCACCCTCGAGCCCTTGGTGGACGAAAGGCGCGACTATCCCCGCATCCTCGTGCCGCCCCCCGGCCCGAGGGCGCGGGCGGTCATCGAGAAGGACACTGCCTACGCCTCGCCCAGCTACGTCAAGGAGTACCCGCTGGTGGCGGCGAGCGGCCGCGGGGCCATGCTGGAGGACGTCGACGGCAACCGCTACATCGACTGGATGGCCGGCATCGCGGTCTCCACCACCGGCTACAACCACCCGGCGGTGGTGGCGGCGGTGAGGGAGGCGGCCGGCAAGTTCCTGCACATCTGCGGCTCGGACTTCTACTACCAGAGCTTCTCCGACCTGCTGGAGCGGCTCGCCCGCTCGGTGCGCGGCGAGGAGCGTCGCCGGGTCTTCCTCACCAACTCGGGCACCGAGGCCGTCGAGGGGGCCGTCAAGTCGGCCCGCGAGCACACCCGCCGCCAGGGGCTCATCTGCTTCCAGAACGCCTTCCACGGGCGCTCCTACGCGGCCATGTCGCTCTCCTCCTCCAAGGTGAAGTACCGCCACGGCTTCGGGCCGCTCCTCCCCGGCGTCTACGACCTGCCCTTCCACAACCCGTACCGGAACACCCTCGACGAGTGCCTCTCCGCGGCCGGCCTCCTCTTCCG
>DATJVF010000229.1:0-6237 GCA_035501995.1 Anaeromyxobacteraceae bacterium | reverse complement strand
TCGATCATGGACAACTGGTTTGCCTGCTCGGCCCTTCCGGCTGCGGCAAGACCACCATGATGCGGATGATCGCCGGCCTGGAGCAGCCCACCTCCGGCGACGTCTTCTTCGACGAGGAGCGCGTAACCGACGTGCCCACCCGCAAGCGCCAGATCGGGATGGTGTTCCAGTATCCGGTGGTCTACGCCGGGATCAGCGTGCGGGAGAACATCGAGCTGCCGCTCATGCACGAGCGGCTCCCCCCCGACGAGCGGGCGAGGCGCCTCGCGGAGGTGCTGGAGATCCTCCGGCTCAAGGAGGACGTGGACACCAACGTGAGCCGGCTCGACACGGCGACCCGGCAGAAGGTGGCGGTCGCACGCGAGATCGCCCGCCAGCCCCGGTTCATCCTCTTCGACGAGCCCATCACCAACGTCGACGTGGAGACCAAGATCCAGATCCGGCGGGCCCTCAAGGTCCTCACCAAGCAGCGCAAGCAAACCATCATCTACGTGACCCACGACCAGACCGACGCCATGACCCTGGCCGACCAGATCGTCCTCATGAACCAGGGCCGCATCGTGCAGTGCGACGCGCCGCGGACGCTCTACGACTCCCCGGTGGACGTCTTCGGCGGCTGGTTTTTGGGCAACCCGGGCATGAACTACTTCGAGCACGACCTCATCGCCACCAAGGGGGTGGTGTCGATCGTCTCGCCGCTCTTCCCGCGGCCGATGCACATCGCCGGCCCGGACCTCGGGCAGCGGGTGGTGATCGGCATCCGCCCGGAACACGTCGAGATCTCGGGCGAGCCCGGTCCGGGGGCGGTGCGCGCCAAGATCCTGCGCAAGATCATCGGGGTGGGGGGCCAGTACCTCCTCTCCGCCCAGGTGGCCGACCGGACCGTCAAGGTGAAGGTGGCCCCCGAGGTGGGCGCGCGGCTCGGGGCCGAGGCCTGGCTCGAGTGCCCGCTGCCCTGGGTGAGGTTCTTCGGAACCGACGGTCGGCGCAAGGAGGTGGAGGTCACGGTCGCCGCCGGTTGAGGAAGTTCGATCGCCAAGGAGGACGCACATGGCCAAGGTAGTGAGCCTGGGAGTTCACATCGCGGACGTGCTCGGCCGGCCGGTCACCGAGATCCCTCCCGGCCAGAACATCGCCCTGCTGAAGGAGATCCGGATCACCGTGGCCGGCACCGCGGCCGGCACCGCGGTCGACCTCGCCAAGCTCGGCGCCGACGTCTACGCCATGGGGGCGCTCGGCCAGGACGAGCTCGGGAACTTCGTGGTCTCGACCATGCAGCGCTACCGGATCCACACCGAGGGCCTGGTGCGCAAGGCCGGGGTCCAGACCTCGGCCACCATGCTGCCCATCCGCCCCAACGGCGAGCGCCCGGCCCTGCACGTCATGGGGGCGAACGGGGAGCTCACCCTCGAGGACGTGAACCTCGAGGTCGTGGCCGGGGCCCAGTACCTCCACATCGGCGGCACCCCGCTCATGGCCAAGTTCGACGGCGCTCCGATGGCCAAGGTCTTCAAGTACGCCCAGGAGAAGCGCGTCGTCACCACCTACGACATTCTGGCCATCCCGCGCCCGGACATGCTGCAGATGGTGGAGTCGGTCCTGCCCTACGTGGACTACTTCATGCCCGGGCTGGAGGAGGCCATCATGATGACCGGCCTCAAGAAGCGCCAGGACGTCATCCGCTACTTCCTCGACCGGGGCGCGAAGCACACCGTCTTCAAGATGGGCGCGGAGGGGAGCTCGGTCGGCTACCAGGAGAATGGCCAGCTGAAGGAGATCCGCGTCCCCACCTACAAGGTGCCGGTGGTGGACTCCACCGGATGCGGGGACGCCTACTGCGCCGGCTTCATCGTCGGCCTTTCCAAGGGGTGGGACCTCGAGCAGGCCGGGCGGCTGGGCAGCGCCGCCGGCGCCCTGGTCGTGCAGGGCCTCGGCTCCGATGCCGGGATCGTGGACCTCGACCGGACCATCGAGTTCATGAACAAGGCGCCCACCGCACCCATGACCACCTGAAGGGGCGGAGGAGTTCGGCGGCCTCTCCCGCCGCCGGCGGCGCTCACGGGTGGCCCCCTGGGAGCACCGCCAGCGCCGCGCCGATCGCCCCCACGAGCTGCGGGCGCGGCAGGACCGCCACCGCGCGGCCGAGGGCCTCCTCGAGGGCCGCCACCATGGCGGCGTTCTGGGCGACCCCTCCGCTCATCCAGATCTCGATCTCGCCGGCAGCGTCCGCGCTCGCCCGCAAGAGCGCCGCCACCCGCGCGGCCAGCGCCTGGTGGAGGCCGCGCACGATGCCGGACAAGGGCTCGCCCGCGGCCACGAGCGAGATGACCTCGCTCTCGGCGAACACCGTGCAGGTGCTCGAGACCGCCACCTTCCGATCGGCCGCCCGCGCAAAGCCGGCCACCTCGGCGAGCGGTACCCTCAGGCGGCCCAGGATCACCTCCAGGAAGCGCCCGGTCCCGGCGGCGCACTTGTCGTTCATGGCGAAGTCCAGGACCTCGCCGTGAACCCCGATGCGGATGACCTTGGTGTCCTGCCCGCCCATGTCGACGAGAAGGCCGGGCCGACCCGCGTGCGCGAAGGCCCCGCGGGCGTGGCAGGTGATCTCGGTGAGGACCCGGCTCGAGCGCACGCGCTTGCGGCCGTAGCCGGTGGCGCCCACCGGAGCCCCCGGCTCGGCCACCGCGCGCAGCTCCTCCAGCATCCGCTCCACCTGGGGCTCGACGCGCGGGTCGGCCGGCTCCAGGCGCTCGAGGACCGTGCGGCCCGCGGCGTCGAGCGCGACCGCCTTGCAGGTGGTGGAGCCCACGTCCACGCCGAGGGCGACCGCCCTCACCCGAAGGACTCCATGAAGGCGGTGAGCCGGGTCTCCCCCGCCTCGGCCGTGTAGGCGCGCGGGTCCGAGTGGTCGGCCTCGAGGAGGAGGACCCGCAGGCCGAGGTCGCGGGCGAGCCGCTCCCTCAGGTCGACCTGTCCGATGGAGTACGGCTTGCACGAGCGGTCGCTGTGCAGCACCGCCCCCTCCACCTGGTAGTCGCGGGCGAGCCGGCCGAGGAGGGTGCGCCGGTGCTCCAGGTCCTCGTTGAGCAGGACGTGCGTGTAGGCCGCCGACAGCGAGCCGAGCGGGTCGGCGAGGTCGATGCGGGCGCCGGCCTCGGCCCAGGCCTCCGTGTAGCTGGCGCAGACGAAGTTGAACCCGCGGGCGGCGAACAGGGTGGAGAGCTCGCGCACCGCGAACCAGATGGGGAGGTTGTCCCACAGGAGCCGGTACTTCTCCTCGCGCAGGCCCCCGACGCCCCGGCGCGCCCGGTCGAGGAGCTCGTCGCGCAGCATCCGGTAGTAGGCGTTGCAGGCGTCGGTGCCGCGCAGGGAGACGATGGGGGCCATGTGGAAGAAGCCGTCGATGGCGGTCCAGGGCGCCGGGCGGTGCCGGCCGGCGGCGAGGCACTCTCCCCAGAGCTCGGTCCCCTCCTTGGCCTTGCCGGCCGTGGCGAGGAGCGCCTCCGGATCGGTCCGGCGGCCGGAGATCCGCTCGGCCACCCGCACCAGTTCCTCGAGCTGGTCCTGCACGTACCGGAGGTGATGCGGCTTCGTCGACCCGTAGACGTAAGGGGTATCGAGGAGGACGAGCGGCACCCCCAGGCGGGCCGAGAGCGCGCGGTACCAGTAGAGCACCGTCTGGCAGATGTTGGTGCAGCAGGCGAGGAGGTCGGGCCGGGGCAGGCGTCCGACCGGGGTGCGCCCGGAGCACAGGCTGCCGAGGTCGGTGCGCGCGTAGCTGCACAGGTCGCGGGGATAGCCCTCCCGCTCGGCCGCGTCGGAGAGGGCCGGCACGAGCCGCTGCACCCCGCAGAGGGCGGCGTGGTTCTCGGGGTAGACCGCGTGGAAGCCGAGCGGGCGCAGGACCTCGACCGGGAACCCGCTCGTCACCCAGGCCACCGGCACCGCCCCGTCGGCGTAGCGGCCCTCGAAGTAGTGGACGCTCATGAGCTCCTTCAGCTTGCGCGAGGACTCGAGCGGCGGGCCGAAGGGCCCGGGCCGGCGGCGGGAGTGCCTGCGCCTCGCGAGCCACCCCTCGAACGCGGCGAGCAGGCGCCCCCCGAGGCGGCCCTGGAGCTCGTAGCGCGCGCGCCGGAGGATCACGCGCCCCTCCCGGCGGTCAGCATCTCCACGAAGGCCTCGATCCTGGTGACAGCCGGCGCCGGGAGCTTCGCCTCGAGCTCGCCTTCGAGCACGAGGAGCGGGACCCCGCGGGCGGCGAAGGTGGAGCGCAAGGCAGGGAGGTCGAACAGCTCGGGCTCGCAGAACTTTTGCACGTGCACCAGCACCCCCCGCGACCCGGAGCGCTCGAGGAGGCCCTCGAGGTACCGCATCCGCCCGCGGCTGTCGGCCGACCGCGTGGGGCAGGGCGGGGCGTCGAAGTAGGCCTCGGCGAGGAGCCGGAGCGGGTCGCCCTCGTCGCCCCGGTCCTCCCGTGGGCGCGACAGGCGCCGCCCCACCGCGGCGTAATCGTCGGCCGCCAGGTAGGCGCCGGCCTCCTCGAGGGCCCCGAAGAGGCCGGCCGGCTCGGGCACGTACCCGGTGGCGAGTAGCGGCACGCCCTCCTGCACCGGGGTGGGGGCGAGCGCCCCGGCGGCCGCGCGGAGCTCGGCGAGGTGGTCCTCCGGCCACAGCCACTCCCCCCGCCGGAGGAGCTCGTAGAGCGCGGAATCGCTGAGGGCGACCCGCCGCCGCTCGTCGAGCAAGAGGGCCCGCCGACGGTCGATCTCCCGGTGCAGCCTCATCGCCGCCCGCAGCCGCTCGGGGCGTAGCGCGCGGCCGGTGAAACGCTCCAGCTCGCCCGCCAGGGCGCGCAGCTCGGCCTCCAGGTAGGCGCGCGCGCTCGGCCGGGGCGGGCCCTTGGGGTGCAGGAAGGTGAAGATCGCCTTGCCGAAGCCGCCGAGCTCCCTCGCCAGGGCGGCCAGCCCCTGGATGGTGTCGCAGGTGTGCGGGAAGAGCACGCCGTCGACGGCCTCGGCCTTGCCCGCGGCGAGGAAGGCGAGGGCGTTCCGCGCGAGGGCGCAGACGTAGCTCTGCAGCCGGCCCGCCCCGTCCCCGCGCGGCGGACCGGGCGGCCCCCACAGCTCGACGGCCAAGACGTCGAGTGCGGTGAGGAGCTCCTTGGGGTAGTGGACCGGCAGGACCGCCAGCGAAAGCCGGCCGTGCGCCTGCCGCTGCCGGGCGATGTACTCGTTGCGCGTCACGGTGCGTGTCCCCGGGGAGAGGAGAACACCTTCGGAGGCGCTCGTCGACGTGCCGGGCGGGCCGCGGGAGAAAGCCGCTCTGGAACAGGGGTCGGCCGGGGGCCTCGCCCGCCCGGGGCCCGCGGAGGCCGCCGGCGCTCAAGCCGGGCGGTGCCGAGCGAGGCGGGCGAGGAGGAAGGCGAGCCCGGCCAGGCCCGCCGAATCCCCCGAGGTCCCGCAGCCCTTCGCCGGCGCTCCGCCGGTGGGGGGGCCGCCCGCCGGACCGGAGAAGGCCCCGGTACCCGCGCCGGAAGTGGTGCTCTCGAAGGCCCCGAGGTCCCGGGCGGTGGCGCGCAGGCGGTACATGCAGGTCAGGGTCTCGTCCCGGTAGTACTCGTGGTCGGGCAAGCCCTCGGCCGCTGGGCCGGCTGCGCCGATGGCGGGGCTCGTGGCGGCGAGCGTGAAGTCCTCGGAGGACGGGTCGCGGAAGCCGGGGTCGGCGGACTGCACGCTGCCGGCGAGCGGCCCCGGGTCGACCCCGGCGGCAACCCAGTTGTGCTCCCCGGTCACGGTGGCGGCGGCGGCCGTCTCGACCAGGGCGGGGACCGAGGTCCCGGAGATGATGTTGTTCGACAGCTCGGCGCTCATGGCGGTGCCGTCGGCGTTGGAGAGATGTACCAGGGCGGCGCGGCCTCCGTTGCCGACCAGGGTGTTGTTCACGAGCTGCAGGTCCAAGGAGAGGCCGGGGAGGCCGGCGTCGTTGTAGACCGCGATGACCTGGCTGTCGTTGTCGGGGGCCGCGGCCGGCAGGATGACGTTGCCGCGCAGGAGCAGCGACTGCGCGTAGGGTGGCGTCCCCCCTGCGAAGTCGTCGTCGGTCATGAGGTCGCCCTCGTAGGAGTGGCCGCGGGCGATCCAGTTGTACTCCAGGGTGCCGTTGCGAGACCGGATGTGAAAGTTCTGGCCCTGCACCGGATCGTGGAGGTAGGAGTAGCGCAGGATGAAGGTTCCCCCG
>DATJVF010000228.1:0-10322 GCA_035501995.1 Anaeromyxobacteraceae bacterium | reverse complement strand
GATCGGGTGTAGCGTGCGGGATGTCGCGCCACGCGGCGTGCGACAGGGCTCCCGGGCCCTCCCGACCGGGCTGGAGCGCGACGATGACCGAGGTCTCCATTCGCAGCCTGGCGCAGGGGGGCGCCGTCTTCGGGACGAGCGGCGTGCGCGGCACCGTGGAGGCGCTCACCGACCGGGTCTGCTTCGCGTACACGGCTGCCTTCCTGCGGGCGGTGGCGTGCCGCGAGGCCGGCCAGGGGGTCGCGATCGGATACGACCTGCGCCCGAGCAGCCCGCGCATGACCGCCGCCTGCGTCGCGGCCTGCCAGGCCGAGGGAGCGAAGGCCATCGTGTGCGGCCCCCTGCCGACCCCGGCCCTGGCGCACTTCGCGCTCACGCGCGGCCTGCCCGCCATCATGGTGACGGGTAGCCACATCCCCTTCGATCGGAACGGCATCAAGTTCTACACCCGGCTCGGCGAGATCTCGAAGGAGGACGAGTCGGCCATCGCCGGGGCGGTCGTGCCCCTCGACGACCGCGCCTTCGAGGGCGGCCGCCTCGCCCGTCCGCCCGCGCTCGGCCCGCTCGCGCCCGCGGCGCAGGAACTCTTCCGCGACCGCTACCTGCGCTTCTTCGGCCCGGGCCTGCTCCGCGGGCAGCGCATCGGGGTCTACGAGCACTCCAGCGTGGCGCGCGACCTCATCGGTGAGGTCCTGCGCGGGCTCGGGGCGGAGGTCGTCCCGCTCGGCCGCACCGACACCTTCGTGCCGGTCGACACCGAGGCGGTGAGCGAGGCCACCGAGCGCCAGGCGCGCGGGTGGGCCGCCGCCCACGGGCTCTCCGCGCTCGTCTCCACCGACGGCGACGCCGACCGGCCGCTCGTCGGCGACGAGTCCGGGGCGCTCTTGCGCGGCGACCTGGTCGGTCTCCTGTGCGCCGCCTTCCTCCGCGCCCGCACGGTCGTCACCCCGGTGAGCAGCAACACCGCCCTCGAGCGATCGGGTCTCTTCGGGAAGGTGGTCCGCACCCGGATCGGCTCGCCCTACGTCATCGCCGCCATGGAGGACGCCGTGCGCCGCGGGGAGGCCCCGGTGGTCGGGTACGAGGCGAACGGGGGCTTCCTCCTCGGGAGCGCCGTGAAGGGGCCGTCGGGCGCCGCCCTGGCCGCCCTTCCCACCCGCGACGCCCTCTTGCCCATCCTCTCGCTCCTCGCCCTGGCGACCGAGCGCGGGGTTCCGTTCTCCCGCCTGCGGGAGGGCCTCCCGGCCCGGTTCACGGCGAGCGACCGGCTGCCCGAGTTCGCCACCGAGGCGAGCCGGCGGCTCCTGGGCCTCCTCGGCGCCTCGTCCGACGAGCGCGCTCGCTTCTTCGGCGAGCTCGGCGAGGTGCGGGAGGTGAACGAGGTCGACGGCCTGCGGGTCACCTTGGCGAGCGGGGACATCGTCCACCTGCGCCCCTCCGGCAACGCCCCCGAGCTGCGCTGCTATGCGGAGGCGGGCACGGCCGAGCGCGCCCTCGAGCTCAGCCGCTGGGGCCTCCGCGCGGCGGCGGCGAAGAGCGCCGAGCTCAAAGGGGGCTGAAGGTCTCCGCGGCACCCCTTCGGGGCCCCGGCGGGGCGGCCGCCCCGGGGTCAAATCAAACGTTCGAGCGCCGCCCGCGGGCACAAGGCGGCGCTCGGTCCCCCTCCCCCCCTGTGGTCAGGATCGATCCTACGTCAGTCGCCTCCGCTCGGACCGCGCGGGCACCGCGGCTTGGAGTCGCACCGGCTCGTCGAGCTCGCGGAGCATGTGCGCTCCTCGCGGGCAAGCGCGCCCGGGAGGCGAGCCCTCTTCACGGCGGGCGGAGACGGGCCGGAGCGCACTCGCTCCGCCGCCGGGCGAACGCCCGCGGCGAGGTCCCCGGCGCTGCGGTGCGTCGACGGCGCCGCGAGAAGGGGCGGGGCGGAAAGGGCCCTCGGGGGCCGCGAACGCCCTACTGCAGCGAGGCCACGATCCGCTGGGCGTCGGGGGCGTGGGGGCCCTTGGGGCAGAGCCGCAGGTAGTCCTGCAGCATCTGGAGGGCCAGGGGGCGATCGTAGGTGCGGGTCTTCTTCACCGAACGGCTCTGCCCGAGCCAGAAGAGCGACGGGCAGCTCTGCGGGTCGGCCTTGAGCGCGCTGGTGTAGGCCTTCTCGACGGCGTCGGCCGGGGCGCCCCGCGCCTCCTCGGTCTCGGCCACCTCGACCCAGGCCACCGCGGTGCTCCCGAGCGCGCTCTCGCCGTACTCCTTGACCGCGTGGTCGAGCTCCTCGAGCGCCTTGCCGTAGTCCTTCCGGTCCCGGTACACGCGGGCGAGCGCGATGCGCGCCTCCGGGTAGGCCTTCTCCATGCCGATGGCGCGCTGGTAGGCGGCCTGGGCGCGGTCGAGGTCGCCGTCGGCCCGGTAGGCATCGCCGAGGAGCTTGGTCACCCGCGCGTTGCCCACCTTCTCGCTCGCCCGCTCGAGCGCCGCCACCGCCTCGCGGGCCCCGCCGGACTTGTGCATGAGGGCGTCGGCCAGGTCGACGTAGAAGTCCAGCCGGGCCCCGTCGAGCCCGATCGCCTTCTGGAACTCCTCGGCCGCGCCGGCCACGTCCCCGCCGCGCAGCTTGCGCCGGCCCATGACGTCGTGGATCTCGCCGTTGCTGGCGTCGAGGGTGAGCGCCTGCTGCTCCTCGGCGTCGCCCTCGGCGGCCTTGCCCTGGGCGTGCAGCACCGAGCCGCGCAGGGCGTGGGCGAGCGCCACCTGGCGCGGCGAGGCGCCCGGCCCGAGGTCGAGCACGCGCCCCACCCGCTTCTGGGCCTCGTCGGGGTGGCCGGCGTCGAGGAGCAGCTCCGCCTTGCCGAGCAGCGAGGGCACGTGGTCGGGGGCCAGCCGGGTGAGGGCGGTGTCGTAGAGCGCCGAGGCCTGGATCTCGTAGCCCTTGCCCCGGCGGCGCCACTGCTCGGCCAGCATCTGGGTGACGCGCACGTCGCTCGGCGAGGCCTGGCGGGCGAGGCCGAGGTCCTGGCGCGCGCCGTCGAGATCGCCGGCGTTCATCTCCAGGATGCCGAGCACCCCGTGCAGAAGCGCGCTCGCCCCCTCCGGCCCGGCCATCGCCTTGCGCAGCTCGTCGATGGCCCCGGCGGTGTCCCCGCCGTAGAACCTCAGGTAGGCCTCGGCGGCGTAGGCGTGGGAGTGGCCGAGGCCGAGCCGGCCCACCGCCTCGAGGTGCTTCTTGGCCTCGTCGCGCAACCCCTCGCTCTCCCCGTGCTCGCCCCAGCGGAGCGCGTCCACGTAGGCCAGGTAAGCGTGGCCGCCGAAGGCGTCGGGGTCGCGCTCCAGGATGCGCTCGCAGAGCTTGGCGGCCTCCTTGTAGGAGGCGTAGCTGTCCTTCTCGAGGAGCTCGCGGGTCTGCCTGAGGAGGCGGTCGATCTCGACCGCCCGCGCCTTGCGCACCGAGCTCACCGTCCACCAGGCCGCGAGGACGAGGCCGAGGAGGGCGGCCATCGCAAGCGAGGCCACGAGTGGGCCCCGGGACCGCTTGCGTCCGGCCTTCCCGCGCTCGAGCGGGTATTCACGGGTGCTGTAGCGCGAGGCCAGCTCCTCGGCGTAGGCCACGTTGCGCGCCGGACGCTCGGCCGGCGGCGCGGGCCGGGCCGGCTCGGCGCGGGGAAGCGGCTTCGCCTCGGCGACGACCGGGGCGAGGACCGGAGGGGCCTCGGCAGGAGGTCTCGGGCGGGCCGCCGCCGACGCGGGGGCCGGGGCGGGCGGCGCCGGCGGGGCCGGGGCCTGCGCGGGAGGGCTCGGCTCCGGCTCGGGTTCGGGCGGAGCGAAGGCGAGGCCCCATTTCGCCATGACCTCCAGGGTCTCAGGATCGGTGGGCGCCGCCTCGTAGGCCTTGCGCAGGGCCGAGAGGCCGGCCTCCTTCTCGCCGAGCTTGAGCTGGAGCAGGCCCGCCATCCGGTTGGCGGCCGGATCGGCCGGGGTCTGCTTCAGGGCGGCCTCGAGCTCCTCGAGCGCCTTGCGGTCCTTGCCCTGCGCCGCGTAGACGCGGGCGAGGAGCACCTTGGGTCCCGGCGCGGCCGGGTGGGCCTTCACCCCCTTCTTGCAAACGACCATCGCCTCCATGAACCGGCCGAGGTTGAGGTAGGCCTCGGTGAGGGGCCGGTAGGCTTCGGAGCTCGGATCAGTGGCGAAGGCGTGCTCGAGGGTCGCGAGCTCCGCCGGTGCGATGGACTTGGCGGGGGCGGGCATGGCAGGCCATCCCCGAATAGCAGGGGTCTCGGGGGGCCGTCAAACGCAGTTCCTTGTATTTCCAGGCCTACACGCCTCGGCACCCTCCGAGAACGTGCGCCCCCCTCGCACCCTCGCGACGCGCTCCTCGATGGAGGACTCGCCGCGAACGCGCCGGCCCCGCCGCGCCTGCTTGACACCCGCCGGCCCTAGCCGTTATCTAGGCAACCCCCCGCGACCTCGGGGGGTTACGTCCGTGGGGCTGTAGCTCAGCTGGGAGAGCGCTAGAATCGCACTCTAGAGGTCGTCGGTTCGATCCCGATCAGCTCCACCAGTTTTCCGCGAGTCACGACGGGCGGTTGGGTCTCCCCTGACCGCCCGTCGCACGTTCGGGCCCCCTCCTCAGCTCGGCCCCGCCTCCCGCGGCAGGGTCCGGGGCCGCTCTCGGAGAGAGCCCGCGGCGAAGTGGCGCAGGGCCCGCGCGCCTTCGCTCCGGGGTCCCCGCGCCCACCGAGGCTAGCGGCTCGCGGCGAGGGCCCGGTCGACCGCCCACAGCACGTGGCCGAGCTCGCGCTCCGCGTCGTTCGGCCAGTGCGGCGCGAAGCGCAAGAGGCCGTCGGGGATGGCGACGGCCACTCCGTCCGCGAGGAGCGCGGCACGCAGCCTCGGCGAGGCCTGGCCCGGTGGCGGGGTGAGCGAGAGGATGCACGACCGGCGAGCAGCCGCCTTCGGCCGCTGGCTCCTGAAGCCGCGCGCTTCGAGGGCCGGCTCGAGCAGGTCGAGGTAGCGGTTCACGTGCCGGTGGATGTTCTCGACCCCGAGCCCGAGCAAGAGATCGGCCGAGGCCTCCAGCGCGGCCTGGGAGAGGCCCGCCGCCGAGCTCCCCTCGAAGACCGTCGCTTCCCGCCTGAGCGGCCGGTCGTAGCGCAGATGGCCGGGACCCTCGGTGAGGAACGACACCGGGTCCTCGTGGGAGAGCCAGCCCACCGGGGCCGGCCTTAGCGCCCGCAGGCGCTCGGGCCGGACGTAGAGGACGCCGGCGCCCTCGGCGCCCATGAGCCACTTGTGGGCGCCCGAGGCCACGTAGTCGAGCGACAGGGCGGCGGCGTCGAAGGGCACCGCGCCGAGGGCCTGGATGGCGTCGACGAAGATCTCCGCGCCGTGGCGGGCGCACAGCGCCGCCATCTCGGCGAGCGGCATGACGAGGCCGGTGCGGAACTGGACCGCGCTCACCGCCACGAGGCGCGCCCCGCCGGCGAGGATCTCTTCGAGGGCCGCCAGCCCCGCCTCGACGCTCTCGGCGAAGGGGCCGAGCGGCGCGAACACCACCTCGAGGCCGAACAGCTCGGCCGCCCGCTGCCACGGGGTGGCGTTGGCCGGGAACTCGCCCTCGAAGAGGACCACCCGGTCGCCCCTCCGCCAGGGCACGGAGAGCGCCACCGCCTGCACGCCGTGGCTCGCCCCGCCAGTGAGCGCCAACTCGCCCGCCCCGACGCCGAGGAGGCGCGCCAGCTTGTCGCGCAGGCGGCCGCGCAGGCCGAGCACGTGGGCCGTCGCCTGCGCGCCGCCCCAGGCGTAGGCGGCCATGAGGTCCTCCACCGCCCACCGCACCGGCGTGGAGAGCGGCGAGACCCCGGCGTGGTTCAGGTAGGCCGCGAGGGAGAGGTCGGGGAAGAGGCTGCGGTCGCCCAGCCGGGCCTCGGGCAGCGGGGGCCGCTCGCGCGTGTTCATCGGTCGATGGGGGGGGCGGTACCGCCTACCGGCGGCCCGTCTCCACCCGCCTCCTTTCAATCCCGTACGTGCGGATCTTCCGCATACGGCTTACCGGTGGTCCTCTCGTGCAGCCGGCACGGCTTCGGGTAACGTATCGTCCCGCGCAGCCGGTGCGGGTCCCCGCCCCGGAACCCGCGGTCATCCCACTCGCCAGCCCGCCCCGGTCTGGGGTTTCGACCGCGGCGCTTCGCCATGAATCGGCGCAGGCGCCGGACGACCTCGCCATCGAGTCGGTGGAACGCCTTCCCGGTGCAGGATTGGTGGCCCCGGCCGCGAAGCACGGGGTTCAGGTCACCGATGAGGACCCGGACGTCCTTCACCCCGTCGCGGCTCCCATCCGTGCGCTCGTGGATCCTCGCCCGCAGGCGCTCCGTGCTGCTGGCCCGGGCCGGGCTTGCACCGGCTGGCTGGTCCCGGTCTTGAGGACGCGACATGCCCGCGCATCTTAGCCCGCCCGCGCGGCCTCCTCCGAACGGCGGTAAGCTCGCCGCCGTGCGCCGCCCGCCCGCGCCGACCACGGCCCTCGCCACCCTCCTCCTCGCGCTCGCCTGCGCGCGGCCCTTCCCGCCCTCCGAGGTCTCCGCCCTCAGGCAGGACGTCGCCGCCTGCCCGCTCCCCCTCACCGACGCGGCCCTCGACGCCCTCGAGACCTACGCGTCCTGCACCCTGCCGGCCAGCGTGGCGAGCCTCGTCCGCAACGACTACGCCGACGACGAGCTCGAGCTGCCGGACCCGGACGTCCTCGCCCGCCACGCGGGAGAGATCCCGCGCTCGGCCTTCGAGGCCCAGCTCGCTCGCTTCGTCGACCCGGCAGGCGCGCTCGCCGGGACCGTGTCGGTGGACGCCGCCCGCGGCGTCTTGTGGCCCGACCCCGTCCTCGCCCCCGCCCTCGCCATCCCCTTCGCGCCCGAGCCGGAGCCCGAGGAGGCCGCCTGCGCTCCGGGGCGCTGCCAGGGACAGCTCCTGCCGCCCCCGAAGCCCGATCGGCCCTACCGCGAGGCCCGGCGGACCGAGCTCCTCGCCGCGGCCGAGCCCGGGCGCCCCCTCGCCGGCCTGCGGATCGCCATCGACCCGGGCCATGCCGGCGGGCCTTACGGGGCCCTCGAGGAGCGCCGGGTGACGGAGCGCGGCCCCGACGGCCGGGCCGTGGTGCTGCAGGAGGGCGATTTCACCCTGCGTACCGCACTCGAGCTGCGCGAGAAGCTCGCCGCGGACGGCGCGCAGGTCTTCCTCAGCCGGGACCGGGCGAGCCTCGTCCACCCCTATCCCCTGCACGCCTTCAGGCCCTACGCCGAGCGCCTCCTGCGCCGCCTCGACCTCGACCCGGCCTACCAGCGCCTCCTCCCCCTGCTCGCGCCCTCGGAGCGGCTCCGCCTGCGCGCCGCGCTCGCCCTCTTGGCGGTGAAGAAGCAGAACCGCTTCGAGTCCCTGCGCGCCCGTGCCCGCGCCGCCCGGGCCGCCCAGGCCGACCTCCTCCTCTCCGTCCACTACAACGGGGCACCCGGGCCGGGAGGGGCCCGCGCCCGGGAGGAGGTGCTCGCCATGGTGCGAGGCGCCTTCGACGAGGGGAGGCTCTACAACCCGTTCTACCGCTGGCAGGCCCTCGAGGCGGCCTTCGCCATCGACACCTTCGACGCCTCGGCCCACCTCGGCCGGCTGTGCGTCCGCGCCATGTCAGAGCGCCTCGGCCTGCCCGTGGCGGGCGAGCCCCGCTACGCGGACCACCTCCCCATCCGCGACCTCGCCGGGCGGCCGACCGGCGTCGACGCCTGGGACGGCGCGCTGCTGCGCTACCTGGACTTCCCGGCCGTCCTCACCGAGGGCCCCTACCTCGACCACCCCGACGAACTCGCGGCCCTGGAGGCGAACCAGAAGGCGCCGCTCATGACGCCCGGGACGCGCAGCGAGCGCTACGCCGAGGCGCTCCACGAGTGCGTGCTCGGGTTCGCGCGGGCGTGGCTCGGCTCCGAGCGCAACCCCTTCGGCCCCTGGCGAGGGCCCCCTCGCACGGAGGACCCCACCTCCCGCCCCGGCGGTTCGGGTTGACACCCGAGCGCGGCGCGGCGAAATAAGCCGCTTTGACCGACGCCCGCACAGCGCTGACCGACGCGGAGAGGCGCGTGCTCGAGGAGGAGGAGGCGCTCCTCGCCCGGGTGACCCTCGCCCTGCGTGCGCGCCGGCCCGCGCGGGCGGAGGCGCCCGACCTCCTCGGACGCCTGTCCGAGCTGCGCGAGCAGGCGGTCGAGTCGACCGCCAAGGACCTGCCCACCGTCTTCCAGGAGATGGGGCTCGTGCGGGCCATGATGGAGCGCCCGCGCCTGGAGCTCCTCCCCGATCCGGCCTCGCCGTACTTCGCGCACCTGCGCGTCCGCGAGGGCGCGACCACCCGCGACTACTGCCTCGGGCGCACCACCTTCGTCGACCTACCTGCCGATGTGCGCGTGGTCGACTGGCGCTACGCGCCGGTGGCGCGCCTGTTCTACGCCTACCGGGAGGGCGACTCCTACGAGGAGCGCTTCCCGGGGCGGCTCGCCGAGGGGGTGGTGCTGGCCCGGCGGGTGGTGGTGGTGCAGGGCGGGACCCTGGTCCGCGTCTCCACGCCGGCGCTCACCCTCCTGCGCGAGCCGGGGGGAGCCTGGGGCTCGTCGCGCGGCGACGCGGCGGCCTCGCTGGGCGGGGGGGCCGGCACCGCCGCACGCCCCGGCACCCTCGGCACGGGCGAGGGACGTCTAGCCCGCGCCGCCCGCGCCGAGGTGACGGCGCTGCTCGACCGGGAGCAGTTCGAGGCCCTGCAGGTCGAGGCCGATGCCCCCCTGCTCGTGGTCGGCAGCGCCGGCAGCGGCAAGACCACGGTGGCCCTGCACCGCCTGGCCCGCATCGCCTTCGACGACCCGCGCCGCTACGCCCCGGCACGGTTGCAGGTGGTGGTGCCGGAGCTCGGCCTCGCCAGGCTGGCGGCGCGGCTCCTCGAGCCGCTCGGCCTGTCGAAGGTGGCGGTGCGCACCCTCGACGCTTGGTCGCGGGGCGCCTTCCAGAGCCTGTTCGGCGTGCCCCCGCCCAGGCTCGCCGAGGAGACCCCCGCCCTCGTCTCGCGCCTGAAGCGCCACCCCGCACTCTACGAGGCCCTGCGCCGGCGGCCGCACGTCGCCAAGGCCGCGCCCTCCGGCTGGATGCGGCTGCGCGGCGAGCTCGCCGAGCTCTTCACCGATCGGGCCTTCCTCGGCGCGGTGGTGGCCGCTGCGAGGGGCGAGCTGCCGTCGACCGCGGTGGAGGAGACCCTGCGCCACACCCGCCTGCAGACGGCCTCGCCGCTCGCGGTGGCCCTGCGCGGCGTCGACCCAGACCGCATGGTGGCCCTCGACGGCGAGGCCGTCGACGCGCGGACGCCGGACGCCCTGGCCGGGACCCTCGACCCGGAGGACCTGCCCATCCTGCTCTTCCTGCGAGCGCTCCGCTTCGGAGCGAGCGGCCGCAGCGTGTCGCACCTCGTGGTGGACGAGGCCGAGGACGTCTCGCTCTTCGAGCTGTTCGTCCTCGGCCGTCAGCTCGGCGAGCGGCGGAGCCTCACCCTGGCCGGCGACGAGGACCAGCGGACCACCTCGGCCTTCGGCGGCTGGGACGCCATGCTGTCGGTCCTGGGGGCCGAGCATGCGCCGGTCTGCCGGCTCGAGACCACCTACCGCTGCCCAGAGCCGGTGGCCGAGCTGGCGCAGGTGGTGCTCGGGCCGCTCGCCCACCCCGTCCGGCCCCGCAGCGGCCGCCCCGGGGTCGAGGTGGGCCGGTTCGTGTTCCCGACCGAGGCCCACGCCCATCTCTTCCTGGCGGGGGCGGTGCGCGAGCTTCTCGAGCGCGAGCCCCAGGCCTCGGTGGCCGTCATCTCGAGGGGACCGGAGGCGGCGAAGAGCCTCCACCGCCTGCTCGCCGACCTCCCGGAGGCGCGCCTCGTCCTCGACGGGGACTTCTCCTTCCGGCCGGGCGTCGACCTCACCGACGTGGAGAGCGTGAAGGGCCTCGAGTTCGACTACGTGATCGTCCCGGACGCCTCGGCCAGCACCTACCCGGTCGACGACGAGTCGCGCCGCCGGCTCCACGTGGCCATCACGCGCGCCTCTCACCAGCTCTGGGTAGCCGCGGTCGGCACGTCCTCGCCGCTGCTCGGTCCGGGATTGAGCACGCGCTGAGCCGACCGGGTATTCTCCCGTCCGTGAGCGTGAGGACCATCGTCGTCGGCGACGTGCACGGCTGCCTCGAGGAGCTCGACGAGTTGCTCCGCGTGGTCGAGTTTCGCCCCGGGTTCGACCGGCTCGTCTTCGTGGGCGACCTGCTCGACCGCGGCC
>DATJVF010000227.1:0-5919 GCA_035501995.1 Anaeromyxobacteraceae bacterium | reverse complement strand
GTCCCCGCCCACGGCGAGCGGGCCGAGGAGATGGAGGACCTGCAGGCGCGCTTCGTGCGGCTGCGCGACGAGGTGGAGCCGCTCCTCGCCCGCGCCAAGGACCCGGCGCGGCTGCGCCGCCTGTTCGACCGGGTCACCGCGCCGGTCGAGGGCCGCTCCCTCCCCCTCATGCTCCTCGCCCTCCCCTTCCGGCAGCTCCGCGTGCGCGCGGACCTGGTCGGCGTCCGCAGGCTCTTCGAGATCCGGCAGACCTTCCAGGGCTTTCGCGACGCCTACCTGCGGATGGAGCGGCTGCGCATCCAGATGGGCTTCTACCGCTCCCTGAAGCGCCTCCTCGGGGGATGGCGCATCTTCCACGCCTCGCTGGCCATCTTCCTGGTCTTCGTCATCGCCGCGCACATCGGACTCTCCCTCTACCTCGGGTACGGCCTCTTCCATCGATGACCCTCCGACCCCTCGCGGTGCTCGCCCTGGTCCTCCCCATCGCCAGCCGCGGTGCCGACGTGTTCTCGCCGGGCGATCTGTCGAGCCCCCACCGAGCCCTCTCCGGGCTCGAGAACTGCACCAAGTGCCACCCGGCCGGGAAGCAGCTCTCGCAGGAGCGCTGCCTCGAGTGCCACAAGGAGCTCGCGCCCGAGGTGGCCGCCCACCGCGGCTACCACGGTCTCATGGCCCCCAAGGACCGCGACTGCTGGACTTGCCACCACGAGCACCAGGGCAAGGAATTCCAGCTCGTCGACTTCGGACCGGGCGGCGAGAAGGCCTTCGACCACGCCCGCACCGGCGCCCCGCTCAAGGGCCAGCACGCCCCGGTGGCCTGCGCGAGCTGCCACGCCCGGGCGCTCATCCGCGACGCGGCGGTGAAGGCGCTCCTGGCCGAAGAGCCCCGCCGGCACACCTTCCTCGGCGCGCCCCCCATGGCCGCCTGCGCGAGCTGCCACTTCGACGAGCACCGCGGCCAGCTCGGCCAGGACTGCAAGAGCTGCCACACCGAGAACGCCTGGAAGCCGGCCCCGCTCTTCGACCACGGGAAGACCGGCTACCCGCTCCTCGGCAGGCACCGCGAGGTCGATTGCGCGAAGTGCCACCCCCGGGCCCGCGCCCCCCTGGCCGAGAGGGGCGCCCTCACCGCTCCCATCTCGGCCGACACCTTCGTGCGCTACCGCCCGCTCGAGCACGCGAGCTGCGCGAGCTGCCACGCCGACGAGCACCGCGGCCAGCTCGGCCTGGACTGCAAGCGCTGCCACACCGAGAGCGGCTGGAAGCCCACCCCCCTCTTCGACCACGCCCGTACCGACTACCCGCTCACCGGCAAGCACCGCGAGGTCGACTGCGCGAAGTGCCACCCGCGGGTGGAGGCGCCGCGGCTCGAGGCCGCCGCCCTCACCGGACCGGTCGTGAAGGAGACCATGGCCCGCTACCGTCCGCTCGCTCACGCCTCCTGCCAGGACTGCCACCGGGACGTGCACGAGGGCCGCTTCGGGAGCGCCTGCGCGCGCTGCCACGACACCGAGGACTGGAAGCGGGTCAAGTCCGAGGGGGCGGCCGAGCGCGCCTTCCACGATCAGACCCGCTACCCCCTGCGCGGCGCCCACGCCCAGGTGAGCTGCGTCGCCTGCCACGGTCCCTTCCCCGGCGAGCCGGCCCGCTTCAAGGACCTGCCCTTCGGGGCCTGCGCCGACTGCCACCTCGACGCCCACCTCGGTCAGTTCGCCGCGCAGGGCCCGGGGGCCGGCGCCTGCGATCGCTGCCACGACCTCACCTCCTTCGAGCCGCGCTTCGGGCCACAGGAGCACGCCCGCACCTCCTATCCGCTCGAGGGCGCCCACCGGGTGGTGGCCTGCGCCGCCTGCCACCCGCAGGACGCCCGCCTGGCCGAGCGGGTCCCGCTGGCCCTGCGCGAGGAGCTCTCTCGGCGCGGACGGCCGGTCAAGGTGTCGCTGGCCGTCTACCGGCTCGCGGGCGACCTCGGCCGCTGCGAGACCTGCCACGCCGACCCGCACGGCGGCCAGCTCGACCGCAAGGAGGGCTGCGTCGCCTGCCACAACGTCGAGTCCTTCGCGAGGCTCCGCTTCGACCACCAGAGGGACAGCCGCTTCCCGCTCGAGGGCCGTCACGCCACCCTGGCCTGCGCGGCCTGCCACGCGAGCGAGGCCACGCCCCAGGGGCCGCTCGTCCGCTACAAGCCCTTGCCGGTCGCCTGCGCCGGCTGTCATGCCGACGTCCACGCCGGCCAGTTCGCCGCCTCACGGGCCGCGGGGGCCACGACCGACTGCGCGCGCTGCCACGGCAGCGACGACTTCAGGAAGCTCTTCTTCCGCCACGAGCCGCCCTTCACCGACTACCGGCTCACCGGGGCCCACCTGAGGGTCGACTGCCTGAAGTGCCACCCGGCGGTGCTGGTGGCGCGAGGCGTCACCGCCCGCCGCTACCGCCCGCTCCCGCGCGCCTGCTCCGGGTGCCACGCCGACTTCCACCACGGCGAGTTCCGGGGCTTCGCGCCCGACAGGCCCACGCCATGACGCTCGCCCTCCTCGCCCTCGCCCTCGCCGCCCCGGTGGGCTCGCCCACCCCGGCGCCGGCCGGGACGGTCGACCTCAGGGTCCCGGCGCCCCACCCCGACGACACGGCCTGCGAGAAGTGCCACACCACCGACAGCTGGAAGAACGTGGCCTTCGCTCACGAGCGCACCGGCTTCCCCCTGCGCGGGGCCCACGCCCACGCCGGCTGCAAGGTTTGCCACACGGTGGACTTCACCACCGCCCTCGGCCGCGAGTGCTCCTCCTGCCACCGGGACGCCCACGAGGGTCGCCTGGGCGCGCGCTGCTCCGGCTGCCACGACGAGTCGAGCTGGGTGAGCCGCTTCGGGGCCGACGCCCACGAGCGCACCAACTTCCCGCTCACCGGCCGCCACGCCTTCATCGCCTGCGAGGAGTGCCACGGCGACGCGCGCGACCGCGGGTTCACCCGCACCACCCCCACCTGCTACGGCTGCCACCAGCAGGACTACGAGCGCACCCGCGGCCTTCCGGTGGACCACGTGGCGGCCGGCTTCTCCACCGCCTGCCAGCAGTGCCATGCCCCCTGGCGCTTCAAGGGCGCCACCTACGCGGCGCACGACGTGTGCTTCGACATCACGAGCGGTCCGCACGCCGCCATGGCCTGCCTCGCCTGCCACACCGCGCTCACCACCGCGGTCATCAGCGGCCAGTGCGCCACCGGAACCGCCGATTGCCAGCGCTGCCACAGCTGCAGCCGACACCCGCAGGTGGCCGGCTTCGCCTGCGCGGATCGCAAGTGCTACGAGTGCCACCAGTTCAGGACCACCTCCAGCGCGCTGCGAGGCCCGGCGGCCGCCAAGGTGCGCTAGGGGCTCAGAGGGGGAATGGCCATGAAGGTGCCTCCGCGCGAAAGACGGGTCCTCGAGGCCCTCGCCTTCCTCTTCTTCGCCTCGGGCTGCGGGAAGGGCGCCGGCACGAGTCTCGTCGACCACAGCAGCTACTTCGTGGTGAACGGCTCGCACCAGGGCTTCACCTGCGACCAGTGCCACCCGCCGAGCGCGGGCTCCTTCAGCGCCGCCCGGGGGGGCGTCGACTGCCTCTCCTGCCACACCGACGCCTTCACCACCCCGGCCCACGCCGGGGTCTCGGGCTACGCCTACGCCACCCCCTCCTGCATCGCCTGCCACAAGAGCGGGACCACCCCCCCCTTCACCCACGCCTTCGACATCAGCCCGGGCGCGGTGCACGGCCCGCCCAACATGACCTGCACCGACTGCCACGGGGCGAGCACCGCCCCCGCGGACCTGCTCTGCATCGCCTGCCACACCGGCACGACGCCCCACTCGGACCAGACCGCCACCGCCAACCTGCACGCCGGCGTGGCGAGCTACGCCTACGACTCGCCCGCCTGCGCCAACTGCCACCCCACCGGCTCGGTGGCCCTGCCGGCGAACCACGACACCGCCGATTTCCCGGTCACCGGCTCCCACGCCGGGGCGGCCTGCTCGCAGTGCCACGGCGCCACCAAGGCGGTGGCGGACCTCACCTGCGAGAGCTGCCACACCCAGGCCGACAGCGCCACCAAGCACGCCGCCATCCCGGCCACCACCACCGGCCGGCTGGACGGGGTGACCTACACGAACTACCAGTGGAGCTCGGCCTACTGCATGAAGTGCCACGCCCTCGACCAGGTGACGCTCATCGCCGACCACCCGCAGATGAGCATCAGCGGGGAGGACCATCGGCCCTTCTGCCTCACCTGCCACACCACGGCGGTCGCGAGCGGGATGACCTGGGCCATCGACTTCTCGCAGTACAGCTGCCTCGCCTGCCACACCAGCAACAGCGGAGGAGGAGGGTAACGCTTGCCGAACGTGAAGAGGCTCTCCTTCGCCCTCGCCCTCGCCCTCGCCTTCTCGGCGGCCGCCGAGGAGCCGCTCCCGCGCAAGAAGCGCGAGAAGCCCGCCGCGCCCGCCCCGGCCCACCGGGCGGGGGCCGCCCCCCAGGGGGCGGCGCGGCCGGGCCCGCTCGCGCCCATTCCCCCCGGCGCTCCGCTCGCCCTGCGGCCCTCGCGGCTGCGCCCGCCGCCCGGGAGCGGGGCGGTGGTCTCGGTGGCGGCCGGGCGGGCCTACCTCGACGCCGGCGCCGAGGACGGGCTCTCGGTCGGCGCCCCGCTCACCCTCACCCGCGCCGGCCGGCCGGCGGGGGCGTGCACGGTGGAGGCGGTGACCGCCCACAGCGCCACCTGCGCGGGGGAGGGCCTCCGGGTCGGCTACGGCTTCGCCCTGCCGGCGCCGGCGAAGCCGAGCGCGCCGCCCCCGAAGCCGCTCCCCCCGCTCGTGGCCCAAGACGAGACCGAGAAGCGGCGGGCGATGGTGGAGTCGGCGCCGCTCGCCAAGGTCGAGTTCAAGGCCGCCCCGGAGGTGCCGTTCCTCCAGGGTCCAGAGGAGGTCGAGGCGCGCCTCGTCCACGAGAGCTTCCTCGCCTCGAGCGCCAGCGCCCTCCACGAGGAGCGGCTCGAGGCGCGGGTCTACGGCGCCGAGGTCTTCCCGCGCTGGCGCCTGTTCCTCGACGCGAGCGCCATCTACCGCGGTGCGAGCGCCGACGGCGCCCGCTTCCTGCCCGGCGACTCGGCCCTGCTCGAGGTGCGCGAGCTCGAGCTCGCCAGCCGGGAGCCGGGCCAGGCCCTCTCGCTCGCCGTGGGGCGGGTGCTCCCGGTGAGCGCCCCCGGCTCCACCGCCTTCGACGGCGCCCAGGTCGGCTGGCGCGGCCCGGGGCGGGAGATGGGGGTCTTCGGCGGGCTCGTCCCGGACCTGTCGACGACCGGACTCACCACCGACCGCTCCACCGCCGGCCTCTACGGCTCGCTCGAGCGGGCGAGCGCGGACCTGCTCCTCCACGGCGACGGGCGGGTGGCCTACGTCCACGCCCCCGAGGTCGGCACGCGGGTCGAGGTCGAGACCGCCCTCCACGCCTGGATCGCCCGCCGCTACGACGTGTCGGGCGAGGCCCGGCTCGGCTTCGGCGACACGACCGCGCCCGCCTCCCTGGACAGCGCCCGGCTCGACCTGTCGGCCCGCCTGCTCGAGCGGCTGTGGGTGACGGGCGGGGTGCGCTACGTGGGCCTCTTCGTCTCGGATCCGGGCGCCCCGGCCCTCTTCGAGAACCCGGCCCGCCACGCCGACTTCGAGGCGGCCTACGACCTCACGCGCTACCTCACCCTCCGCGGCACCCTCGGCTACGCCAAGGACCTCACGAGCGGGCAGAGCCGCACCTACGGCGGCCCGGAGGTGGCGCTCCCGCACCTGTTCGGCGGGGACGGCGGGGTCTCGGCCGGCTGGCTCGAGGAGGGGGGCTGGGCCGGCGGGCGGGACCTCTGGCTCCAGCTCGAGGGCACGCTCCTCGGCCGGCTGCGCCT
>DATJVF010000226.1:0-9862 GCA_035501995.1 Anaeromyxobacteraceae bacterium | reverse complement strand
TGCAGACCGCCAACCGCTACCGGTCCGAGGTGCGGGTCGAGAAGGACGGCATGGACGTGAACGGGAAGAGCATCATGGGCGTGCTCACCCTGGCCGCCGCCAAGGGCACCCAGATCAACCTGTCCTGCGACGGCGAGGACGCCGCCGAGGCGATGGCGGCCCTGGCCGTCCTCATCGAGAACGGCTTCGGGGAGAAGTGAGGTCGCCATGGGCTCGTCGCTCAGGCTCCAGGGCCAGGCCGCCAGCCCGGGCATCATCCTGGGGCGCTGCTGGCCGGTCGATCGCCGGCGGGTGAGGACGCCCAAGCGGCGCATCGGGGCCGGCGAGGTGGCGGGCGAGCTCGCCCGCCTCAAGGCGGCCCTGGAGGCCTCCGATCGCCAGCTCGCCGAGGTGCGCACCAAGGTGGCGGCGCGCCAGGGGAGCGAGCACACCGCCATCATCGACATGCACCGGCTCATGCTGAAGGACGAGATGCTGGTGCTGGAGGCCGAGCGGCTCATCGAGAAGGAGCACGTCAACGCCGAGTGGTCGGTGAAGCGCGCCATCCGCCGGGTCAAGAGCTCCTTCAGCGAGGTGGCCGACGAGTACTTCAAGGAGCGCCGCGCCGACCTCGACTACGTGGGCGAGCGGGTCATCAAGAACCTCATGGGCGAGGCCATCGACGTGAACGAGCCTCCCCCGGAGGGCGCGGTGGTGGTGGCCCGCGACCTGTCGCCGGCCGACACCGCCCTCCTGCTCCACGATCGCCGGGTGGCCGCCTTCGTCACCGAGACCGGGGCCCGCACCTCGCACACCGCCATCGTCGCCCGTGCCCTCGAGATCCCGGCGGTAGTGGGGGTGGGGCGGATCACCACCCTCGCCGCCCAGGGCGACCTCGTCATCGTCGACGGGCAGCGCGGCCTGGTGCTCCTGAACCCGACCCCGGCCGAGCGCGCCCAATACGAGGCGGCCCGCGAGAAGTGGCTCTCGGCCGAGCACGAGCTGCTCGCCCTCTCGAGCCTGCCCGCCACCACCCAGGACGGCACCAGCATCCGCCTCACCGGCAACATCGAGTTCGCCGAGGAGGTGAGAAACCTCGTCGCCCACGGCGGCGAGGGGGTGGGGCTCTACCGCACCGAGTTCCTCTACATGGGGCGGACCGACCTGCCCGGCGAGGAGGAGCACTACCGGAGCTACCGCGAGGTCCTGGAGGCCCTTTCGCCCCGTCCGGTGACGATCCGCACCCTCGACCTCGGCGGCGACAAGCTGCCGGTCGGCGCGCCCAAGACCCACGACCAGAACCCCGCCCTCGGGCTGCGGGCGGTCCGCTACTGCCTGCGCCACCCGGACCTGTTCCGCGCCCAGCTGCGCGGGCTCCTCAGGGCGAGCGTGCACGGGAACCTGCGCGTCATGTTCCCCATGGTCTCGGGGGTGGCCGAGCTCAGGGCCACCAAGCGGATGGTCCTCGAGGCCCGCGAGGAGCTGCGGCGAGAGGGGGTGGAGACCCGACTGCCCCCCATGGGGATCATGGTGGAGCTGCCGAGCGCGGCGGTGATCGCCGACCGGCTGGCCAGGGAGTGCGAGTTCCTCTCCATCGGCACGAACGACCTCATCCAGTACACCATGGCCATCGACCGGCAGAACAAGGAGGTGGCCTACCTCTACCGCCCCCTGCACCTCGCGGTGGTCAGGATGCTGAAGCTCATCTGCGACGCCGGCCGGGCGGCGGGGATTCCGGTCTCCATGTGCGGCGAGATGGCCGGCGAGCCGGTCTACGCTCTCGTGCTGCTCGGGCTCGGCCTCTCCGAGCTCTCCATGAACGGCCCCTCGGTCCCGCTCGTGAAGCGGGTCATCCGCGCCGCCTCGGCCGCCGACGGGCGGCGCCTCGTCGAGCGCCTGCTCGAGCTCACCACCGCCGACGAGATGGAGCGGGAGGTCCGCGACCAGATGGCCCGCAAGTTCCCGGGCCTGCTCGAGAAGGAGGCCCCGGTCGGCGCGGTGGCCGGCTAGGCCCCCGCCTTGTACCCCGCCGCCATGACGGCGGGAGAGGCGGCCCCTCCGCCATGTTGACAGGAGCGCGGGCGACCGCATAGCTTCACGGACCCTTGGGGGGAGGACTGCGCACCTTGGCCACCGACTACCTCTTCACTTCCGAATCCGTGACGGAGGGCCATCCGGACAAGATGGCCGACCAGATCTCGGACGCCGTGCTCGACGTGGTGCTCTCGCAGGACAAGAAGGGCCGGGTGGCCTGCGAGACCCTCCTCAAGACCGGCTACGTGATGATCGCCGGCGAGATCACCACCACCGCCAAGATCGACTACCCGAAGCTGGCCCGCGAGGTGGTGCAGCAGATCGGGTATACCGACAGTGAGATGGGCTTCGACGGCCGCACCTGCGCGGTGCTGGTGGCGGTCGACCAGCAGTCGCCCGACATCGGCCAGGGCGTCGACACCGGCGGGGCCGGCGACCAGGGGATGATGTTCGGCTTCGCCTGCAACGAGACGCCCGAGCTCATGCCGGCCCCCATCCAGTACGCCCACGCGGTCACCCGCCAGCTGGCCCGGGCGCGCCGGACCGGCCTGGACTTCCTGCGCCCGGACGGCAAGAGCCAGGTCTCGGTCGAGTACCGGGGCGGCCGGGTGGCCCGCATCGACACGGTGGTGGTCTCGACCCAGCACGCCGAGAGCGTCTCCAACAAGAAGCTGCACGCGGCCGTGCGCGAGGAGGTCATCGCCCGCGCCCTGCCGAAGAAGCTCGTCGACCGGAAGACCCGCATCTTCATCAACCCGACCGGGCGCTTCGTCATCGGCGGCCCCATGGGGGACACCGGGGTGACCGGCCGCAAGATCATCGTCGACACCTACGGCGGCATGGGCCGCCACGGCGGCGGCGCCTTCAGCGGCAAGGATCCCTCCAAGGTCGACCGTTCGGCGGCCTACATGGGCCGCTACATCGCCAAGAACGTGGTGGCGGGCGGGCTCGCCACCCGCTGCGAGGTCCAGGTGGCCTACGCCATCGGCGTCGCCGAGCCGGTCTCGGTGATGGTGGACACCTTCGGGACCGGCTCGGTGCCGGACGGCAAGATCGCCGCCGCCGTGCGGGCCGTCTTCCGCCTCACCCCGCGGGCCATCATCGAGGGACTCGACCTGCTCCGCCCCATCTACCGGGGGACCGCCGCCTACGGCCACTTCGGCCGGACCGAGAAGGAATTCACCTGGGAGCGCGTGGACAAGCGCGAGGCGCTGCGCGACGCCGCCGGGGTCCGCGCCGCCCGCGCCGTCGGCACCTGAAGGAGGGGCCGGGCCAGCCGCCGCCCTCCCGCACCGCCCGAGCGGCCTCCAGGATGCCGCGCCCATGAGTCTCCTCGCCGCCGCCTTGCTCGGCCTCGTCCAGGCCCTGACCGAGTTCTTGCCGGTCTCCTCGACCGCCCACCTGCTCGTCTTCGGCGAGCTCCTCGGGCAGAGCCTCGCCGACGCCCGCTTCCGGGCCTTCGTCACCATCATCCAGATGGGGACCACCCTGGCCGTCATCGTCTACTTCCGGATCGAGCTGTGGCGGCTCGTCCGCGCGGCCTTGGCGGGCCTCAGGGCCGGCCGCCCCTTCGCGACCTTCGAGGCGCGGCTCGCCTGGTACCTCGTGCTCGGCACCGTCCCGGCCGCGGTGGCCGGCAAGATCCTCGAGGCGCGCATCGAGGCCCTCGGGAACCTCACCATCGCCGTCTCGCTCGTGGCGTGGGGCCTCGTCCTGCTCCTCGCCGAGCGCTTCGCCCGCCACCAGCGTTCCCTCGCCGAGGTCAAGGTGGGCGATGCGCTCGCCATCGGCGCCGGGCAGGCCCTGGCGCTCGTGCCGGGCACCTCGCGCTCCGGGGCCACCATCACCACCGGCATGGCCCTCGGGCTGAAGCGCGAGGACGCGGCCCGCTTCAGCTTCCTGCTCTCGGTCCCCATCACCCTCGGCGCCGGTCTCTACAAGCTCGGCAAGGTCCTGCCTGCGCTCTCCGGGCACGCGGACTACGCCCGCGACACCCTGCTCGCCACCCTGGTGGCGCTCGCCGCCGGCTACCTCGTCATCGGTTGGCTGCTCCACTACCTCCGCACCCGCACCACCTACCTCTTCGTGGCCTGGCGGCTGTGCGCCGGGGTCCTCATCGCGGTGCTGCTGTGGCGGGGGGTCCTGCCGGCGAGCGACGACGCGTCCGCCCCGGCCCCCGCCGCGGCCGAGGCCCGCTCGCCGCGCTAGAGAAGGGACGCCATGGGGGGCGGTCTATCGGCCCTGCGCGAGAGGCTCGCGGCGCGAGCGCCGGCGCGCCTGCCGGCCTCGATACGGCACGACCTCCTGCCGGCGGGAGGGTTGCGCCGGGCGGCGGTGCTGGTGCCGCTCTTCGAGCACGAGGGCGAGGTGCACGTCCTGCTCACCCTGCGCCGATCGGACCTGCGCCACCACGGGGGCCAGGTCAGCTTCCCGGGCGGGAGGCTCGAGCCGGGCGAGGAGCCCCGGGCGGCCGCCCTGCGCGAGGCCGAGGAGGAGGTGGGCCTCGACCCCAAGCGGGTGGAGCTCCTCGGCGAGCTCGACGAGACCCTGGTCCTCGCCACCGGCTTCCGCTTGACGCCTTGGGTGGGAGTGGTGCCATATCCGTACCCCTATGTCGCCCATCCGGGAGAGGTAGAGTCGCTGCTCTACATCTCGCTCAGCTCGCTTTTGCGCCCGGGCGTCCACCACAACGAGCGGCGCGAGGCCTACGGCATGGTGCACGACGTCCACTTCTACGAGCTCAAGCTCGTGACGGTGTGGGGCGCGACTGCCCGCGTGCTCCACCAACTCCTCGCCCTCTGGAGCGCACCGTGAAGGTCTACCCCGTGGTGATGGCCGGAGGTTCCGGGACCCGCTTCTGGCCGCTCTCGCGCCAGGGCCGTCCGAAGCAGTTCCTCCCCCTCACCGGCGAGCGGCCGCTCATCGCCGAGACGGTGGCGAGGCTGCCTCCCCTCGCCCCGCCGGACCGCACCTACGTGGTGTGCGGGAGGGCCCACGAGGCCACGGTGAAGAGGCTCCTCCGGATCCCCAGGGGGAACGTCCTCGTCGAGCCCTGCGCGCGCAACACCGCGCCCTGCGTCGGGCTGGCCGCCCTGCACGTGCTGCGCCGCGATCGCGAGGGCGTGCTCGCCATGCTGCCCGCCGACCACCACATCGGCCGCCCGGTCGGCTTCCGGCAGGCGCTCAAGGCCGCGGCGGCGGTGGCCGAGGGGGGCGCCCTCGTCACCCTGGGCGTCGTCCCCACCCGCCCCGAGACGGGCTACGGCTACCTCAAGGTCGGGGCCGCGCTCGAGGGGCGCGGCCGGGGTGGGGCGCGCAAGGTGGAACGCTTCGTCGAGAAGCCGGACCTCGCCACCGCCACCCGGTACTTGAAGAGCGGCGACTACCTGTGGAACAGCGGCATCTTCGTCTTCCGCGCCGACGAGATCCTGCAGGAGATCCGGCGGGCCATGCCCATCCTGGGCGAGAAGCTCGACGCCATCGGCGAGGCCCTCGGGACCCCGCGCTACCGACGCGTCTGCGCCAAGGCCTTCGCGGAGTGCCCCTCCATCTCCATCGACTACGCGGTGATGGAGAAGAGCGATCGCATCGCCGTCATCCCCTGCGAGTTCGGCTGGAGCGACGTGGGCAGCTTCGCGGCCCTCCCCGAGGTCCGGGCGGTCGACGGCCAGGGCAACGTGGCCGAGGGCGATGCCCTGGTCCTCGGAGGGCGCGGCAACGTGGTGCTGGCCGGGGGGAGGCGCGCCCTGGTGGTGGTGGGGCTCGACGACGTGGTGGCGGTCGACGCCGGCGACGCGGTGCTGGTCTGCCGCAAGGACCGGGCCCAGGACGTGCGCAAGGCGGTGGACGAGTTGAAGCGCCTCGGCCGCGAGGAGCTCTTGTAGCCGGCCGCCGGCGCGACCCGCGCGGGCGAGGGACGGGGGGTGCGCGACCCGAGGCCTTCACGGCGAGACCCC
Source organism: Anaeromyxobacteraceae bacterium (assembly GCA_035501995.1). GTDB lineage: Bacteria > Myxococcota > Myxococcia > Myxococcales > Anaeromyxobacteraceae > Anaeromyxobacter_A. The sequence goes on along the minus strand of DATJVF010000226.1, from coordinate 3,893 downwards.
CAGAGGACATGGAAGCCATGGCGAGCACGATCTCCCCCACGATCTTTCGCGAGTACGACATCCGCGGGCTCGTGGATCAGGACCTCACCGAGGAGGCGGTCCTGCTCATCGGTCGGGCCCTCGGCACGCGGGTGCGGGAGAAGGGAGGAAAGGAGGTGGCGGTGGGGCGCGACTGCCGGCTCTCCGGCCCGCGCTTCGCCGAGCGGCTGGTGGCGGGGCTCACCGCGACCGGCGTCGACGTCCTGGACCTCGGGGTGGTCCCGACGCCGCTCACCTATTACGCCGCCCAGACCCTCGAGCTGGGCGGGCTGTGCATGATCACCGGCTCCCACAACCCGGCCGAGTACAACGGCCTCAAGGTGGGGGTGGGCCGCACCACCCTCTACGGCGAGGGCATCCAGGACCTGCGCCGGCTCATCGCCTCCGGCAAGTTCGCCCGCGGGAAGGGGCGGGTCGCGCAGCGCGAGATCGCGACCTCCTACCGCCGCGAGGTGCAGGAGAACCTGCGGCTCGGCCCGCGCAGGATGAGGGTGGTGGTCGACGCCGGCAACGGGACCGGCGGGGTGGTGGCGGTGCCCATCTTCGAGGCGCTCGGGGTGGAGGTCGTCCCGCTGTTCATCGAGATGGACGGGCGTTTCCCGAACCACCACCCCGATCCCACCGTGGAGGCGAACCTCGAGCCGCTCAAGGCCAAGGTGCGCGAGATCGGGGCCGACCTCGGCATCGCCTACGACGGCGACGCCGACCGGGTGGGCGCCGTCGACGAGAAGGGCCGGGTGCTGTGGGGCGACGAGCTCATGATCCTCTTCGCCCGCTCGATCCTGGAGGAGAGCCCGGGGGCGGCCATCGTGGGGGAGGTGAAGTGCTCCATGAACCTCTACGACGACATCGCCCGCCGGGGCGGCCGACCCATCATGTGGAAGCCCGGCCACAGCCTCATCAAGGCCAAGATGAGGGAGGAGGGGGCGCTGCTCGCCGGCGAGATGAGCGGCCACATCTTCTTCGCCCACCGCTGGTACGGCTTCGACGATGCCATCTACTCCTCGGCCCGCCTGGTCGAGCTCCTCTCGCGCACCGAGGCGCCGCTCTCCAGCCTCCTCGCCGACGTGCCGCGGACCTTCGCCTCGCCCGAGGTCCGGGTCGAGTGCCCGGAGGCGCTGAAGTTCGAGGTGGTGAAGAGGGCGCAGGCCTACTTCACCACCCACTACGAGGCGGTCACCGTCGACGGCGTCCGGGTCACCTTCCCGGATGGCTGGGGCCTGGTGCGCGCCTCCAACACCCAGCCCCTGCTCGTGCTGCGATTCGAGGCGGCGAGCGCGGAGCGCCTGCGCGAGATCGAGGCCCTGGTGATGGGCAAGGTGGAGGAGCTGAAGAAGGAGCTCGGCGCCTCCTAAAGGGCCCGCCCGGGCGCCATCCTCGCGGGGCCGCGAGCAGCCTCACCGCAGCGCGCCCCGGAGAGGTCGAGAGGGCGAGGTGCCGCTCTCCGCGCGCCCCCCATCGGCGCCGGGAAGCCCTCGCGCGCAAGGGGGCCAGGCGGGATGATCGATTCCACGAAGCGTGCGAGAGGACCCTGCGGCGAGCGCGAGCGGCCTCGCGGTCGCGGTCGGATCCTCCGCGCGCACGCCCCGAAGAGTTCATGCGCAGGCGCGGAAATCCATGCACGGTAAGTTGCGCTATGGATCGCGGCGCGCTAACCTGCCGCTCGTCTTACCTCAACACTCCTCACCGGAGGGAGCACATGCCGAAGGCGAAGAAGACCGCGACGAAGAAGACCGCTGCCAAGAAGACCGTCAAGAAGGGCGCGAAGAAGACCACGCGCAAGGCCAAGTAGGCGGTACACACGGTGGCGAGTGCCGCGGCCGCCTTCGGGCGGCCGTCGCATTGTGGGAGGCCCGGCCCCTCGCGGGCGCCGCGATGGCGACATGGCGCTCTCGGCCCGAGAGCTGGAGGCGGTGGTGGGCGAGCTCGCCTCGCTCGTCGGTGCGCGGGTCGAGGCCGTCCACGTCCACGCCGAGCGCGCGCTCACCCTGGCCCTCTTGAGCTCGTCCGGGCCGGCGACGCTCCTCCTCTCCGCCGAGCCGGGCCGCTCTCGCCTCCACGCGGCGGAGCGCCGTCCGCCGGCCCCGGCCACCCCGTTCCCCCTCCAGGCGGTCCTGCGCCGCGAGCTCAGGGGGGCGCGCCTCGCCGCCCTCTCCGCCGAGGCCTTCCTCGGGGTGCGGATGGTGTTCGAGCGGGCGGAGGGCCGGATGACCCTCCTCGCCGAGCTCTCCGACCGGGACGGCCAGCTCCTCCTCCTCTCGGGCGAGGGGCGGATCCTCACGAGCGCCGGGCGCGGCCGCGCCGGAGAGCGGACCCTCGCGCCCGGCGCGCTCTACGAGCCCCCGCTGGCCCCGGCCAAGGGCCCGAGAGAGCGGGCCCCGCTCGTCCCGGCCGGCGGCCGCTTCCCGATCTCCCTCGCCATCGAGGAGCGCGACCGCGCCCTCGAGGAGGCGCGGGCCCTCGAGGAGGGGCGCAGCCGCCTCAAGGCCCCGGTGCGGGCGGCCCTGGCGCGCGCCGAGCGCGCGCTCGCCAAGCTCGCCGAGGAGGCCGCCCGGGTGCCGGCCGCCGAGTCGGACCGGCGCGCGGCCGACCTCCTCAAGCAGAACCTGCGGGCGGTCGAGCGCGGGGCGCGGGCGGCCCGCCTCACCGAGTGGACCGACGAGGGGCCGCGCGAGGTCACGGTGAGGCTCGACCCGGCCCTCTCGCCGCGCGAGAACATGGAGCGCCTCTACCGGCACTACCGGAGGATCGTCGAGAGCGCGGTCAGGGTCGCCGATCGGATCGCCGAGGTGCGCTCGCGCCGGGAGGAGCTCGTCGCCCTGAGGGACGCCATCGCGCGGGCGGAGCTCCGCGACCTCGAGAGGCTCGAGCGCGAGGCGCGCCGCCTCGGCGCCGGGCCGCGTACGCCAAAGGGACCCCGCCGGGAGCGCCCGGGTCCGCTCCCGCCCTACCGGCTCTTTCGGGCCGAGGCCGGCACGGCCCTCCTGGTCGGCCGCAGCGCCGAGAAGAACGACGAGCTCACCGTGAGCGTGGCGCACGGCAACGACCTGTGGTTGCACGCGCGCGGCTGCGGCGGGGCCCACGTGGTGGCGCGGCTCGAGAAGGGGAAGGCGCCGGACGGCGAGACGCTCCTCGACGCGGCCCACCTCGCCGCCCACTTCAGCGACGCGCGGGGCGAGCCGCTCGTGGAGGTGGTCGCCACCCGCGCCAAGTACGTGCGCAAGGTGCGGGGCTCGCCCCCGGGAGCGGTGACCTACAGCCAGGAGCGCACGCTGCACCTGCGGGTGGAGCGCGCCCGCCTCGAGCGCCTGCTCGCCTCCGAGGAGGCGCCGGGCCAAGGTGCTCCAAGAGGACCGAAGGAGGCCCCTTGAAAGGCTCCGCCCCTCTTCCGTAGCATGCGCGCGACGTGGGCACGCGAGAGCTCGATCGGCAGCTCGACCTCTTCGGAGCTCGCCTGTGGAACCGCGAGCGCCGCCTGAGGGCGGCGAGCGACCTCGCCGATGCCCTGGCCCTGCAGTCCGGCGAGCGGGTGCGCCTGTTCGTCCACGACAACCGCTCGACCATGGTGTCCTTCCGCCGGGTGCAGGGCCTGCTGCACTACCGGGTCCACCACATGTTCCTCGACGCGCCGAGGGAGGTGGTGCGCGCGCTCGCCGCCTTCGCCGGGTCGGGGCCGGGCCTCTCGGCCCGGCGGCGCCGCGCCGGCGGGTGCATCGACGCCTTCGTCCGCGAGCACCGCGCGCGCATCGCCGCCCCGCGGGCGGCCAGGCTCGAGGCGCGCGGGCGGGTGCACGACCTGCAGGAGATCTTCGACCGCCTGAACCGCCAGGAGTTCGAGGGGGCGGTCGAGGCGC
>DATJVF010000225.1:0-6268 GCA_035501995.1 Anaeromyxobacteraceae bacterium | reverse complement strand
GGAGGCACGGACAGCCCCTGACGGGCCCCGCGAGGGTCACCGGAGAGCCGGACCAAGGCGACGCGCGAGGGTGGGGACCCCAAGGGAGCCTCCCAACGACCTCGCTGGAAGCGGCTCAGGGCTCGGCCGTGGAGGCCACCTGAAGGGGAGGGCGGACGCTCTCGAGGAGCTCGCGCGGCTGCACGGGTTTCGTGAGCACCGAATCGACCCGCAGTGCTTCCTTGAGGAACCGCCCCGAGAGCCCGGTCACCACGACCACCCGCGTCGAGCTGAAGCCGGGCCGGCGGCGCAGGTCCTCGAGGAGGTGCGGGCCGTCCAGCACCGGCATAAGCAGGTCGAGGACGAGGACGTCGGGCGCCGGCCCGCGGCTCAGGAGCTCTTCGGCCACCTCGCCGTTCTCGGCGACGTCGACGGTGTAGCCCGCCCGCTCGAGCAGCTCCTGGGCGGCTTCGCGCACGGAACGATCGTCATCCACCACGAGCACGCGCACGGTCGTCTCCCCCCGCCTCCACGCCGCTCAAGGTAGCCACTGCGTTCGGCCGAGGCATCCACGAGAGGTGAAGGAACTCCATCGGGGCTGTGACGGTTTTCCGCACGCTGAGGCGAAAGGCCGCGCTCGGGTCCCGAGTCATCCCTAACCCGCTCCGTCGCGTCGCCGGCCCAGCCCAGGCCCGACCATGGCCCTCCGACCGAGGTAGTGAGCCCCTCGGGGAAGGGATGCTCGGCTGCCGAGAAGGCGCCCGAGGTCGCTCGTCGACGAGGTGAGACCCGGGCGGAGAGCCGCCTACGGGGTGCCAGCGCTCCGCTGGAGCACGCCCACGGTCCTGCGTGCGGCGAGCTCCTGGCACGCCTCGCAGCGCTGGCCGAGGAGATCGGTCATGGCGAGCCGTAGCTCGCTCAGGTCGGTCTCAGCGCGGGCGAGCTCCCGGCGGGCGACGAGGACTCGCTCCTCCGAGGCGTCCAGGCTCGCCTGAAGCTTCTCGACCATCTCGAGAAGCTGCGCGGCGAGGAGCGCCGCGTCGAGCCCTCCCTTGCCACACTCGGCACGGAGGTCGGCGATCTGTCGCTTGCTGAGACGCATGGTGGAACCCTACGGGCTATCGCCCCGCGCCGGTATGCCAGAAACCGGGGACGCGGCCTCCGGCTGAGCCAGGGGTGAGATAGGTCCCACATCGCCGGCCTCGCGCCTCCCCGGGACCGGAAGACGTGCGCTCGACGGCGAGCTATCCCGGGGACCCCTGGCCCGAGGGCTCCCCGAGCGCCGCAGGTGCCTCACCATCCCCCAACGACCTACCTCTACAGAGGCATTTCGGGTCCCTCCTCGCGCGGCGCGCGCTCCGGCAGGGGGGCTGGCGGAAGGGCTCTTTGCCGAGCCGAGCACGAGATGGCCTCGGAGCGGCGGCGCCGCCGAGCCGGCTCTTCGAGAGGGAAGAGGGCCCCTCGGACACGCGGAGTGGTGGTGGAGTCGCCGTGAAGCGCCTGATAGATAAGGTCGGATGCGCATCGGCTACCTCGGCCCGCCGGGCACCTTCAGCGAGGAGGCGCTCGGGCGGTGCGACCTCGCCAAGGCGGCCGAGCGCCGCGACTTCCCCACCATCCAGGACGCCATCGAGGCGGTCGGGAGGGGAGAGGTGGAAGCGAGCCTGGTCCCCATCGAGAACTCGCTCGAGGGCAGCGTCAACGCGACCCTCGACACGCTGGTGCACCGCCCCGGGCTCCGCATCCGCCGCGAGGTGCTCCTGCCCATCGAGCAGCAGCTCCTCGCGCTCCCCGGCACGGAGCTCGCGGGCGTGACGCGCCTGCTGTCGCATCCGCAGCCGCTCGGGCAGTGCGCCGCCTTCCTCAGGGAACATCTCCCCGGGGTGCCGCAGGAGGCCGCCACCTCGACCGCCGAGGCGGCCCGGCTGGCCGCCGAACGGCAGGGGGTAGCCGCGATCGGCTCGAGGGCGGCCGCCGAGCGCTACGGCCTCTCCATCCTGAGGGAGAGCATCCAGGATGGTGAGGGCAACACCACCCGCTTCGTGCTCGTGGCGCGCGCCGACGAGAAGCCGACCGGGCGCGACCGCACCAGCATCGCCTTCACGCTCGACCGCGATCGCCCGGGCAGCCTGTACGAGGTGCTGGGCGAGTTCGCGCGCCGCCAGATCAACCTGTCGAAGATCGAGAGCCGGCCCAACAAACAGGCCCTCGGGCACTACGTGTTCTTCATCGACTTCGAGGGACACCGGTCGGAGCCGAAGGGCGCCGAGGCCCTCTCGGGCGTGCTCGAGCGCGTCCACGCCCTGCACCTGCTCGGCTCCTACCCGCGCGGCTAAGGCGTGCCCGGGCGCGGACCTACACCCCCGAGGGACCCGGCCGGGCGGCTTCGCCCTGACGGTCGGCCGAGGAGGCTCAAGCGAATGGACGGCGTCGCAGCCTGAATCTTAAGATGCTCCTCGCGCCTGACCTCCTTCGGCGGCGCGGGGACAGGGCCACAACTCACGCGGGCTTTCGACTCGCCCGTGGAGACATCATGCGTCGGAAGATCCGCGTGGTCGGGGCGATGATCGAGCGCGAGGGCAAGTACCTCATCACCCAGCGGCCGCCGCGCGCCAGCCTGCCGCTCCTGTGGGAGTTCCCGGGAGGGCGGGTGGAGCCCGGGGAGACCGACGAGGAGGCCCTCGCCCGCGAGCTGCGCGAGGAGATGGGCATCGCCGTGGCGGTGGGACCGCGGGTCATCCACGTCGAGCACGCCTACGAGAGCTACGACATCGACTTCTGCGTGTACCGCTGCCAGTTCGGCGGAGGCGCCATCCAGCACATCCGCGTGCACGATCACCGCTGGGTGAAGCCGGACGAGCTCGACGACTACGAGTTCCCGCCGGCCGACGAGAAGACCATCGCCAAGCTCCTCGGCCTGTAGCGGCCCGGGCGCACCCCCCCCGGCCAGGGCGCTCGCTCCCCGGCCAGGGTGGCCGCGAGCCAGTTTGCTCGCCCGCCCGACGTGCACATCTTGCCCAAGGGGCGGAGGTCGCTTGGCGGAACGCGAGAAGAGCGGGGTGCGCCCCGAAAGGCCGGCTCGTCTCCCGGGCCACTCGCCTTTCACCTCCCCGCTCGTCTGGCTCGTGGTCATGGCCCTGGGGGTCTTCCTGTTCCGCGCCTTCCAGGACGTGGGGGTCCACCGCGTCGACTACTCCCAGTGGAAGGAGATGCTGCGCTCGGGCACCTTCGAGCGGGTGGTGGTGGGGCCGGACTACGTGCGCGGTTACCCGAGGCCGCCCGCGACCAAGGGGGCGGGCGGGGCGGCGGCCGGGGGAAGCGGCCTGTCCTTTCCCTACCTGGCCACCCGGTGGCCCGGGGACCCCGAGCTCTTCGCGCTCGTCGAGTCGGCCAAGATCCCTTACGACGCGGCCGCCCCGGGGCTCTCCGACTCGATCTGGCTCTGGATGGTCCCCCTCGGGTTCGGGCTGTTCTTCTGGGGCTGGGCCATGCGCCGGGCGGGCGGGTCGATCGGACAGGGCCCACCCGGCGTGATGAGCTTCGGCAAGTCCCGGGCGCGCATCCACATGGAGCCCGACACCGGGGTCACCTTCCAGGACGCGGCCGGCATCGAGGAGGCGGTGGAGGAGCTCCAGGAGATCGTCGAGTTCTTGAAGACGCCCGAGAAGTACCGCCGGCTCGGCGGTCGCATCCCGAAGGGCGCCCTGCTCATCGGGCCGCCCGGCACCGGCAAGACCTTGCTCGCCCGGGCCACGGCGGGGGAGGCGGGGGTCCCCTTCTTCTCGCTCTCCGGTTCCGAGTTCGTCGAGATGTTCGTCGGGGTAGGGGCCGCCCGCGTGCGCGACCTCTTCCAGCAGGCCGCCGCCAAGGCGCCCTGCATCGTCTTCATCGACGAGCTCGATGCCCTCGGCAAGTCGCGCAACGCCGGCTTCATGGGGGGCCACGACGAGCGCGAGCAGACCTTGAACCAGCTGCTCGCGGAGATGGACGGCTTCGATGCCCGCGCCGGCCTCATCATCATGGGGGCCACCAACCGTCCGGAGATCCTCGACCCGGCCCTCCTGCGGCCGGGGCGGTTCGATCGCCAGGTGCTGGTCGATCGCCCCGACAGGCGCGGGCGGGAGCGGATCCTGCAGATCCACGCCCGCGAGGTGAAGCTCGCCCCGGACGTGGACCTGCGCTCCATCGCGGCCCGCACCCCGGGCTTCGCCGGCGCCGACCTCGCCAACGTGGTCAACGAGGCAGCGCTCTTGGCGGCCCGCCGCAACAAGCCGGCGGTGGGGCGCGCCGAGTTCGAGGAGGCGGTGGAGCGCGTGGTGGCCGGGCTCGAGAAGAAGAGCCGGCGCATCAACGAGCGCGAGAAGGAGATCGTGGCCTTCCACGAGTCCGGCCACGCGCTCGTCTCCTGGATGCTCCCCTGCGCCGATCGGGTCACCAAGGTCTCCATCATCCCCCGCGGGCTCGGGGCCCTCGGCTACACCCTGCAGCTTCCCCTCGACGACCGCTACCTGCTCACCCGCAGCGAGCTGCGCGACCGAATGGCCGGCCTCATGGGCGGCCGCGTCGCCGAGGAGGAGATCTTCGGCGAGCCCTCCACCGGGGCCGCGAACGACCTGCAACAGGCGACCGGCCTCGCTCGCCTCATGGTGCGGGAATACGGCATGAGCGCCCTCGGGCCCCTGGCCCTCGTCGAGGAGCGCGGGCCGACCTTCCTCGGCGTCAAGGTCCCCGAGACGCGCCCGTACTCCGACCGCACCGCGCTGGAGGTCGACCGGGAGGTACGAGCGATCGTCCTCGAGGCCGAGCGGCGCGCCCGCGAGGTGCTGCGCGGACACCTCGACAAGCTCCACGCCCTCGCCGCCCGGCTGCTCTCCGCCGAGGTCGTCGAGGAAGAGGAGCTCTTGCGGCTCCTCGGCCCCAAGGCTGCGCGGGCGGCCGTCTTCGGGACCCTCGGCGGGAGCGACCCGGCGGAGCGCCCCTCGGTTCCGGCCGCGACGGCGAGCGCCGGCTCGACCGGGTGGCCGAAGCCCCGCGCGGTCGCTCGCCCCCTCGAGGGCGACGGCGGGGCGGCGGAGCCGGGATGAGGGCGAGCTCGAGCCAGGACGCTCGCAAGAAGCTCTTCCAGCGCGGGATACGTCGCGGCGCCCTCACCGTGGACGAGATCGAGACGGCGCTCCCGTCGGGGTCGCTCACCGAGGCAGAGCGCTGGCTGCTCTACTACAGCCTGCGGGCCGCCGGCGTGGAGATCTCCTGCCCCGAGCCCTGCGCCCCGCTCGGCCGAACCCGGCCGAGCGGGACATCGTAGGGGCGCCCCCTCCGGGTTTGACAGGCACTCGCCGCTGGTTACTTTTGCGAGCCGGAGGTCCCGAGATGAGCGACGAGCAGCACACCCCCGGCAACGGCGAGCCCAAAGTGAAGGTGACCGATCGGCGCCGCTTCACCCCGGAGGGGGAGGCCATCGTCGGCCCGGAGGGGGCAGGCAAGGCGGGGACGGAGACGCCGGCGACCCCGGACCCACGGGAGGCGACCTTGGCCGCTCAGGCGGCGCGGATCGACGAGCTCACCCGCGCCTACGCCAGCCTGCTCGAGGAGGGGAAGGCGGCGCGCCTGCGCCTCGAGCGCGAGAAGGCCCGGGTCCTCGAGGCCGAGCGCGCGCAGGTGGCCCAGGTGCTCCTCGAGGCGGTCGACGAACTCGAGCGCGCCATGGTCGCCGCGGCCGGGAGGGAGGGTCCGCTCGTCGACGGGGTGAGCCTGACCCTCGCCTCCCTGAAGAAGAAGGTGCTCGAGCTCGGCGCCGAGCGGCTGGCGGTGGTCGGTCGCCCCTTCGACCCGCGCCTGCACGAGGCTATCGACATCGTGCCGGTGACGGACCCGGCGATGGACGAGACCGTGGTAGAAGAGGTGCGTCCCGGCTACCGCATCGGGGAGCGCGTCCTCCGTCCCGCCCGCGTGCGCGTGGGGCGGCTCGTGCGCTCGTGAAGCGAAAGCCGGTCGGCCTGGGGGGAATAGAATGAAGGCCGCGCTGTATGGGTGTCAACGACTTGCGGTCGGAGGGAACCACATGCGGCGTCGCGCCATCCAGGGGATCCTCTTCGCCTTTCTCGCCACCGTGGCCGTCTCCGCCGAGGAGGGTCGGGCCGATACGTCGGCGGCGCCGGCGGACAACGGCAAGCAGCTCTGGCACGAATCGTCCTCGTCCACCGCGGCCCCGGTTCCGACAGGGCTCTCGCTCGCGCCCCTCATCCGGCAGCTCAAGCCGGCGGTGGTCAACATCTCCAGCACCACCGTG
>DATJVF010000224.1:0-4520 GCA_035501995.1 Anaeromyxobacteraceae bacterium | reverse complement strand
CAATCTCGACGGTTTCGCCGTCGACGACGATCTCGCCCTCGGTCGGCGTGTAAAGGCCGTAGAGGACCGAGACGAGCGTCGACTTGCCGGCGCCGTTCTCGCCGAGCAGGACGTGGACCTCGCCGTAATCGAGGTCGAAGTCGACGCCCCGCAGGACCTTCACCCCGAAGAACGACTTCTGGATGCCGGACATCCGGAGGAGCTTGTCCGAGGGCGTGGAGGAACCTGTCGCTCTTGCGCTCAATCGATTCCCGTCCCGGCAGAGAAGCCTTCCCGCTCGCGCGAGCGCGCGCCCTGTGCTGCGATCGGCCCTTGCGCGGGGTTGAGCTTAGTCCACCCGGCGGAGAACGAGGCGCGCTTAAGGGCGAACCCGCGACGGCGGAGATACCCCATCGGGGCTGCGCCCGTGGGCGCATGCGCTTGGGGACCCTTCCACGGCGATCGCCGAGTTCCAGACGGCCGCGGCTTCCTCGAAGAGGTAAGCGCGCTAGCAGGGTCCCGCGCCACCTGGACCGTCGTTCCGTGCAGAGGAGCAACCAGGGGCCACCTCGAAGGGCCGCGTGCCCGCTCACCGAGAGTCCGCGCGCGTGCTCGCGCCTCATGCGGGCATCCCCTTAACTTTCCGACCTTCCCCCGGTTTTTGCCTTACACCGACCGAAGGTGCAGTCATGAAGCCCTTTCTAGGAGCTGTCCTCTTGTTCGCGTCCGTCGCCTCCATTCCGGTCCATGCATGGGCGTCGGGCCTCCGCGACGCCCCGCCGCCGCCCAATCGAACCTCCGACGCGAAGGCCGTCTCGCCCAAAGGGGCAGAGGAAAGACCCGTCGCAGGGCCGACGGAACCGGCCGCCTCGGGAGCCTCCGCCCGGACCGAGCCTCCCACGAGCGCCATCCTGGCGAGCCTTCGCCCGGAGCGACTCGTCACGCCGAGCGGGCGGGTCGAGGAGTCGCCGGCCGCCCACGGACTCCCGGTGGCCGACCCGGGCGAAAGGTTCACGCCCCGGGCGCCACTCGCCTCGAACGGACTCGACCGGGTGGTGGTGAAGTTCGAGCAATTCCGGTCCGGCCACGCGGTCCTCGTACAGGTCGGCACCCCCAACCTCTCGCCCTCGTCGGCGCTCGAGGTGGACCGGGCCTTCGGAGATCTCCTCTGGAAGCCCTCGCAACGCTACGGCGAGCCCTCTGAAACTGACGTCACCCTGCTCTTCCGCCTGCAGCACTGACGGCGAGGCCGGGCCCGGCCGCTTCCGGTCGCCGGGCCCCGAGGGCCCCGCCTCACCCGCTGGCAGGGTGGGCCCAGGGACCCCGGCGCGCCAGCGCGCGCGGTCTTGGCCCGCCAGGCGCGGTCAGGTCTTGGCTTCCACGGCCGCCTTATCCCGGTGGAGGGCACGGTCGAGGCTGAAGGGTCCCGCTCCGGCCGCGGAGAGGAACAGGAAGATGAAGCAGAACAGCACCGCCGGCTCGCCGTGGCTCTTGATGGGCCAGAAGCCCTGCGGGAAGTGCGCCATGAAATAGGCGACCGCCATCTCGCCCGAGGCGAGGAACGCTATGGGCCGCGTGAAGAGCCCGAGGAGGATGGCGAGGCCGCCCACGAACTCGATGGTGCCGGCTACCGCCATGAGGGTCGGGAGCGGACCTCCACCCGGCATGCCGCCGAACCACCCCCAGAGCTTCATCCCGCCCGGACAGATGAACAGCAGCCCGGCCACGATCCTCAAAAGCGCGTGCGTCGCTCCTTGGAACCGTTTCATGTCGCGCGCCCTCCGGCGAATTGGGAATGGAACTCAGAATCGTCGCGCCTTCATAACTTCTAGCAGGGCCCCGTCACCTCGGATTGAGTTCTCCGTCGCACTTTGCGTGGCCGAAGGGGCGCAAACCGCCCATACGCCCCGAGAGGGGATACACCCATTGTCACATGTACGCGGGAGGCCCGCCGGAGGTCCACCACCGTGGACGGGCGGCGCCGGAGCAGGTTCGGGCGCGCGGGGAGCCGTTCCTTTGTTAACCTCGCTGGAGGTAAAGCCGGAGGGCGCTCGCCGATGGAACTCACGCTAGGTCTGCCGGGACCATCGGAGCGCACCCCCCTCGTGACCCTCGGGGCGCTCGAGGAGTGGACGAGCGCTCACTTTTCGGAGCTGCGCTCGAGGCTCGCCGCGGTCGGTTACGACGCCCGCTTCATCGCCGAGGCGGAACGGGTCGCGCCGCGCCAGCTCGACGCGGTGAGGCTCCCGCTCGTCCACGCCTGGCTCGAGCGGCGCGGCGGGGCGTCGAGCGCGCTCGCCGCGCTCTTCTCCTACGAGGCGGCGGTGGCGAGACCCGCCGTCCGCGAGGCGCTCGGCGAGGCGCTCACGGAGGCGCTCCTCGAGGCCGGCCTGCTCACGGAGTCGAGAGACGGGATCGTCGCCAGGGCGCGCTTGACGCCGCTCGAGGGGCTCTTTCTCCTCTCCGACGGACCGTGCGCCGGACCCGAGGCGGTCATGGGACCCGGTCCGACGACGGTGGTACTCTTGAACCTCATCCCACGGGCGCCGGGCGACACCCTCGATGTCGGCTGCGGCGCCGGGACGCTCGCGCTCGTCGCCGCCCAGCGCGGTGCCCGCCGGGCCGTCGGGGTGGATCTGTCGCCGCGGGCGATCGCCCTGGCCCGGTTGAACGCCCGCCTGAACGCGCTCCCGGCGGCCTTCGAGGAGGGCGACCTCCTCGAGCCCGTGCGCGGCCAGCGCTTCGACCTCGTCGTCTCCCAGCCTCCCTACGTGCCCCTGCCGCCCGGCCTCGTGCCCACCACCTACCTCCACGGCGGCGGCCAGGGCGACGAGCTCGCGCTGCGCTTCGCCTCCGCCTTCCCGGGCGCCCTCAAGGAGGGCGGCACGGCCCTGCTCCACTTCGACGCCCCGCAGCTCCCGGAGCGTCCCCTGGCGAGCCGCCTGCGGGAAGCCCTCGGCGAGGAGCCCTTGCAGGTGGCGGTGCTCACCAGCCCCGGCCCGTCGCCCGATCTGCAGGCGGCCGCCTACGGCGCCGTCGAGGACCCCTCGCTCGGGCCGGCGTACCGTGCCGCCGCGCGGGCCTATCGCGCGCACCTGGAGCGCGCCGGGATCGCCTCCTTCTGGCGCGCCGTCGTGGTATTGCGCCGCCCGGCGCCCGGGGCGGCCGCCTTCCTGGCGCAGGTCCCGGTCCGCCTCGACCGGCTCGAAGCCCGCGAGCTCCTCCCGCTCCTCAGCGGGCTCGAGGCGGCGGGACAGGCCGACGCGGAGCTCCTCGGCACGAGGGTGTGCCTTTCCCCCGGCGCCCGGCTCGTCGAGGAGGCTCCCTTTTCCGGAGCCCCCGGCAAGCTCGAGCTGCGGTTCGACGCCGGCCCCGCCACCGATCAGGAGATGAGCGAGGCGGCGAGGGTGCTGGCGGAGATCCTGCGCTCGCCGCTCGCGGTCCAGCAGGCGGCCCTGGCCTTCGCGGGCGCCTGCGGAGCGACCGAGGAGGCGGTGAGGCCGCAGGTCCTGGCGGCCCTGCGCGAAGGACTCGCCCGCGGCGTCTATCGCCCGAGCTGACTCGGGCCTTCCTCAAGGGGGAGGGTGAACTCGATGTCGAGCGGCACGAGCGCGTGGGTCGCCTTGACGCGCGCCGCGACGTGCAGGACCCGATCGGCCGGGGCGCCCTCGACGCGCGCGCCGAGGGCGGCGGCCCCCTCCAGCCCCGGGAAGAGGAACAGGGCGGCCGCTTCCCGGAAGAGGGCGCCGACCTCTTCCGCGGGGCGGGCGGGATCGATCTGGCGCTTCGCCCAGCGAGCAAAGCGCACGATGCGCCCGGTCAGGATCTGAGCGGGGAGCGGTGCCGCGCCCGCCTCGCTCGAGAGCATCGGGGCCGCCGAGAGGACCAGGCGATCCGAGTCCTGGACGCTGCCGAGCGCGAGCAGGCCCGCGGCGGCGAGCGCCTTCTGCGCCGGGATGGCGAGGAACGCCTCGGTCGGCACGAGCGCGCCCTTCTTTGGACCCTCGGAGAGGTTCACCGCGGCCGGCGCCGAGAGCGCCCCCGCCTTGCCCACCGCGCGGGCGAAGGCGCCGCTCGCGGCGTAGCTCGACGAGAGCAGGGCGGCGAGCCCCCACACCGCGCTCCCGAAGGCGCTGCGCCGCGAGGCGCTCGCGCCCTCGGCGAGCATCGCCACGTCGTTCAGGGCGAGGCAGAGCCAGCGCGAGGATGGTCTGGCGCGCAGGGCGAGGAAGGGCTCCGGCCAGCCTTCCTCCCGCTCGGCCCGCTCCGCGAGCTCGCCGGCGCCCGCGCTGCCGAGGAGCTCCGGGGCGAGGGCGGCGAGACAGGGCGCCAGGACCTCTTCCCCGAGGTCGGCGAGCTCGCCGAGCACCTCGAGGGCGCGCACGGGCTCGGCCACGAAGATGGCGTCGGGTTCGTCGAACCCGTCCTCGCCCCGCCTCGCCCGCACAGAACCGGCCACCTCCTCGGGCGCGGCGTCCAGGCACTCCACGTGGAGGCCCGAGGCCGGCGAACCGTGGGCGAGCAAGAAGCGCAGCCCGCGC
>DATJVF010000223.1:0-3179 GCA_035501995.1 Anaeromyxobacteraceae bacterium | reverse complement strand
ACCTCGGTGAAGGGGTGCAGCTCGATGGCAGGGTTCTCCTCGATCCGGCGGATGAGGTAGCGAGACATGGTGTCCGCGAGCCCGCCGGAGCGGACGAGCACGTGGACCCGGCGCGCCATGGTGGCGAGGAACACGGCCGCCTGGCCGGCCGAGTTCCCGCCCCCGACCACCGCCACCTCCTCGCCGACGCAGAGCTGCGCCTCGACGTGGGTGGCGCCGTAGTAGACCCCCGAGCCCTCGAAGCGCGCGAGTTCGGGGAGCGGGAGCCTTCTGTACTGCGCCCCGGTGGCCAGGATGACGGCCCGGGCGCGCACGGCGGTGCCGTTGTCGAGCTCTACGGCGTAGGGTCGCCCCTGGCAGGAGAGCCTGAGGGCCCGCTGCGCGATGGCGATGCTGGCGCCGAACTTCTGGGCCTGGTTGTAGGCTCTCCCGGCGAGGGCCTGTCCCGAGATCCCGGTGGGGAAGCCGAGGTAGTTCTCGATCTTGGAGCTCGTGCCCGCCTGGCCGCCCGGAGCGTTCGCCTCCAAGACGAGCACGTCGAGCCCCTCCGAGGCGCCGTACACCGCGGCCGCCAGGCCGGCGGGCCCGGCGCCCACCACCACCACGTCCCGGACCAGGGTGGCGTCGATCACCGCGTTGAAGCCGAGGCGCTCGGCCACCTCGGCGTTGCTGGGGTTCTTCATGATGTGCCCGCCGCCGCAGACGAGGATGGGCACCTCCTCGACCCGCACCGCAAAGCGCTCCAGGATCGCCCGCGCGTCCGGGTCGGTCTCGACGTCGAGCGGCAGGTAGGGGTGCCCGTTGCGGGTCAAGAACTCCTGCAGCCGCAGGGTGTCGGCCGAATGGCGCGACCCGAGCAGCACCACGTCGCCGAGCCGGCCCGCGATGAGGGCCACCCTCCGGAGGATGAAGGCGCGCATGAACAGCTCGCTCAGCTCCGGATCGCGCGCCACCACCGCGCGCAGCGCCTCCCGGGGCAAGGCGATGACCTCGCCGTCCTCGCGCATCCGGCCGGTCACCAGGCTCCGGCGCCCGGAGAGCATGTTCGTCTCGCCGGTGAACTCGCCGGGCTCGTGCACCACCAGCGGGGTGTCGCCGCGCTCTCCGGGGCTCACGACCTCCAGGAGGCCCCGGAGGAGCACGAAGAACGACGGAGCCACGTCGCCCTGGGCGAACAGCACCTCGCCCGAGCGGACCGCCCGCCGCTCCCCCAGCGCCGCCACCCGCGCGATCTGCGCTCCCGTGAGCTTGGGGAAGGTCTGCTCCCGCCGCTCGCCGGGCGTGGCCATGCCGGCGTTCTTAGCCGTGCCGCCGCGCGCGCGCCAGCGGCGAGCCGCCGGGCCAGAGGCCGCTCGAGCGTCCGTCGACGGATCCGAGCGCCCCTCGAGCGCGCCGGTGCCCCTCGCGAGCAGGGCGCTCCTCGATTGGGGTGGGGTCCCTCCTGTGGCCTCTCGCGGCCTCCCGCACCCGTCTAGGAAGAGCCGCATGGCCCAAGCTCGCAGGTGGCAAGAGAGCATCAAGGTCGGCTTCCAGGTCTTCGACCGGGATGGCGGAGAGGAATTCGGCGCCGTGCGGGACGTTTGCCCGGGAGGACGAGACGAGATCCTGGTCAACATCGAGAATGCGGGCGACCACTGCATCCCGATGGATGCCATCGACGACGTTCACTGGGAGAAGGTAGTGGTGGACGTGAAGCGGCTGCCCCCGCGGGTGAGGCACGCGGTGGAGCGCGCTCACGACGCGGAGCGACCCGGGCTCTAGTTAGGGGAGGCGAGGGATCTCGGCCCGACCCCCGAGGAGGTCCAGGGCGGCACTACGGTTTTGGGGCTGGGCGCCCCCTCGTCGCTTCGAGGAGGGTGACCCGACGAGGGCTCCATGGCGAAGGAGAGACAGGCTAGACCCTTCCTGGCGGGCCTCCTCGTGCTCACCTTCGGAGCCGGGCTCGTCGACGCGGCGAGCGTGCTCGGCCTCGGGCACATCTTCACCGCCAACATGACGGGCAACCTGGTGTTCCTCGGCTTCGCGCTCTCCGGCGTGAAGCTGGTGGCGGTTCCCGAAAGCCTCCTCGCGCTCGGCTCCTTCATGCTGGGGGCGCTCGCCGGCGGACGCCTCTCAAGGGTCAGGCCACCGCGCGCCCTGAAGGTCGCCCTGGCCCTGGAGGTGGCGCTGCTCGCGCTCGCCGGGGGCCTCGCCCTCGCCTGGCCGCGCGTGCTGCCGCTCCTCGCGCTGCTCGGGGGTGCGATGGGACTGCGCAACGCGGTGGTCCGCCAGCTGGCCGTCCCCGACATGACCACCACCGTGCTCACCATGACGGTGACGGGCCTCGCCGCCGACTCGTCGCTCGCCGGGGGCGACAACCCGAGGTGGCGGCGTCGGATCGGCGCGGTGGCGAGCATGCTCTTCGGGGCCCTCTCGGGGGCGGCGCTCCTCAAGGAAGGGCTCTGGGTGGTGATCGCAGCCGCGGCCCTTGTCGAGGCAGCCGCGGCCGGGATGCTGCTCGAGGCCCTTGTGCAGGACTCGCCCGCCGCGACCGAGCCGATCCTCGAGAAGAGGGCGACGTGAAGGGACGAGCGGAACCGGAGGCGGAGCGAAGGAGTTGGCGCGAGCCTCGGAGGGTGGACCCGGCCGCGCAGGCACCCCCCACCCCGGGTAGGGCCACGAGCGGGCCGCGCGTGGGCGAAGGCTGGGACCGCCCGTCGGGGTACACTAAGGGATGCTTTCACGCCTGGCCGTCACCGCGATGCTCACCTTGGGCATGACGATCTCTCCCGAGCCGCTCGACGCCGTGGCCGAAGGCTACGTCAAGCTCGTCTTGGCCGTGGGCCGCCACGCGCCGGACTACGTCGACGCCTACTTCGGGCCGCCCGAGTGGCGGATCGAGTGCGAGCGGGCCGGGCCAAGGCCCCTCGGCGAGCTCGCGGTGGAGGCGGAGAGGCTCGCCTCGGCTGCCGAGGCGGTCCGGGTGGAGGCGGGGGACCGGGCCCGGTCGATGAGGCGCGAGTTCCTCGCGGGTCAGCTCGCTGCCCTGCGTGCCTACCTCCAGATCCTGAGGGGGGCGCGGCTCTCCTTCGACGAGGAGGCACGGGCCCTCTACGGCGTCACCCCTCCGCCGCGGGACCTGCATGCGTTCGAGGCCATCGCGGCCCACATCGAGCGGCTCATCCCCGGTGAGGGGCCCC
>DATJVF010000222.1:0-8561 GCA_035501995.1 Anaeromyxobacteraceae bacterium | reverse complement strand
GCCTGCGAGAAGACCCGGAGGCCGCGCACGATCTCGGCGATGCGCCGGGCACCGTCGCGCGCCTCGCGGACCGCCTCCAGGGCCTGCGCATCGGGGCCGTCGTGGCGCTCCCCCAGGCGCTCTTCCAAGAACTCGAAGTTGGCGAGCAGGTAGGAGAGCGGGTTGTTGATCTCGTGGGCCACCCCGGCGGCGAGCGTGCCGATGGAGGCCAGCCGGTCGGCGAAGACCAGCTGCGCCTGCAGGCGCCGCTCCTCGGTGATGTCGGCCACGGTGGTGACCATGCGCACCGCCCGCCCGGCCGGGTCGCGCTCGATGACGCGCGCATGGGCCCGGTGCCAGAAGGTGCCCCCCGCCACCATCGTGCGGTACTCGGAGTCGAAGCGCTCGATGCGCCCGGCGATGAGGTCCTGGTACTGGGTCAGGTAGCGCGAGGCGTCGCTCGGGTGCACCGTCGCCAGGACTTCCTCGATGCGGGCCGCCGGCGCCTCGCGCCCCAGCATGGCCATGAGGCGCGGGGAGAGGTGGGCCTCGCCCGATCGCAGGTCGACGTCGCAGATCCCGACCTCGGTCACCTCGAGCGCGAGCTGCAGGCGCTCCTGGTGCTGGCGCAGGGCGCGCTCGGCGCGCTTCTGCTCGGTGACGTCCCGGTTCACGCTCAGCGAGCCCACCGTGCGCCCGCTCTCGTCGCGCAGGGCCACCGTGGTCATCTCGATGTCGAGCCGCGTCCCGTCCTTCGCCCGGTGGACGCACTCGCTGCGCATGGTGCGGCGCGCCTTGCCGGTGCGAGGCACGTCCTCCGGCAGGGCCCCGAACACCTCCGAGACCGGCCGGCCCAGGGCCTCCTCGGCGGACCGCCCGTAGATGCGCGCCGCCGCCCCGGTCCAGGCCGTCACCCGGCCCTCGCGGTCGACGGCCACCACCGCGTCGTTGAGCCGCGAGAGCAGGGACGCCTGCAGGCGGGCGGCCTGCTCGGCCCGCCGCCGATCGGTGATGTCGCGGGCGGTGGCGTAGACGAGCTGCTGGCGGTCGAGGGTGAAGATGCGAGCGCTCACCTCGACCGGGAAGGTGCTGCCGTCCTTGCGCCGGTGCACGGTCTCGAAGCGCAGCGCGCCCTCGGCGTGCAGGCGGGCCAGGTCGGCCGCGTACTCGGGCTGCATCTCCGGGGAGCGCAGCTCCATGCCCCGGAGCGCCCGCAGCTCCTCGCGGGTGTAGCCGTAGGCCTCGAGGGCCCGGTCGTTGGCGTCGAGGATGGAGCCGTCGGCGGCCGTCAGCACCACGATGTCGTTGGCGTTCTTCCAGAGGAACTCCAGCCGCTGCTGGAGCGCCCGCTCGTCGAGCTCCCGCCGGCGCCGGGCCAGGGAGGCCACGAGGCCCCGCCACCAGGCGAACAGGGCCACCGCCGCGGCGAGGAGCAGCCCCCCCACCGCGACCCCCAGCGAGCGCGCCCGCTCGGCCGCCGGCGCGAGGAGCTCGGCCTCGTCCACCGAGGTCACGATCACCCAGGGGCTGCCGGCCACCGTCCGCCGGGCCGCGATGACCTTCACCCCACGCCCGTCTCGCGCCGGGCCGACGCCCACCTCTCCGCGGGCGGCCATGGCGAGCGGCACCGCCTCCTTGAGGCTGGCGCTCGGGACCCCCCGCTCCCGCGACTTCGGCCGCATGAGGGAGACGGCCTGCACCTCGCCTCCGGCCACGAGGCCGAGGTAGGCCTCGGCGCTCGGGCTCGGCGCCGGCCACTCCTGCAGGAGCGCCGGGAGGGCCTCTCTCACGTGGGCGGCGAGGAGGACCCCGCCCAAGAACTCGCCCTTCTCCGAGAAGACCGGCGCCACCGCCAGCAGGTCCTCGTCCTTCCCGGGCAGGTCCACCAGGATCGCCCGCCCGGCCCGGCGGGCGTCCTCGAGGGCCGCGCGCTGGCCGGGGAGGACCTCCCGGCCCGGCGCGGAGGAGACCACCGGCTCGCCCGCGCGGTCTACGAGCGAGGCCGCCTCGAGCTTCTCGCGCCGCACCCGCCGCTCGAGGGCGAGGGCGAGCGAGCTCGCGTCGTCCGGACTCCCCCGGCGGGCGAGCAGCGCCTCGAGCTCGCGCAGCCGCCCCGGCCCCTCGACGAGGTCGCCGGCCTCCTCGAGCAGGCTGCGCCGCCACTCGATGACCTGGGCCACCCGGAGGTCGGCGACCGCCGAGAGCTCGCGCTCGACCTGCTGGCGGAGGTCGCGCTCGAAGCCCCGGACGTGCTGCTGGGCCGCGTAGCACGTCCCCGCCGCCAGGGCGACGAAGACAGCGCTGGGCACGATCCACGGACGACCCCAGGTCGTGCGGCTCCGCATCCACCATCCCCCAGCAGGGACCACGTGACGCGCTGCTCCGGAGTGTAGCAACGCCGACTTCGCGTCGTCATCTTCCACAGGCCCGGCTGCACCTCCCCACATGCCCCCACAGGCCGTCCGACCGGCAGGGCCTAGAGCCGGCCGGTCCCTCCTCCGGGTACGCGCAGGAGGTGGGCCGGCGACCCCCTTCGCCGCACTTCACCCTCGGTGCCTAAGGGCTCCTCCTTACGGTAGGCTCTTAGCCCGTCGCAGACCTCCCCAACCCCGAGGAGCTCGGGCGTGTGGTTTCTCCTCTTCGGCCTCGGCGCGGCCCTCCTGGAAAGGGCGCCGCTCCCCGGCCCGCTCGCCAGGCTGCCCTACCCGCCGCCGCCCGAGGCGCGCTACGCGCTCTACTTCCTCTGCGCGGCCCTGGTGCGGCTCGCCATCTGCGACGCGCGGGTGCGGGCGGTGGAGAAGCGCGTGCGCCGGGCCGCTCCGCCGCGGCGGCCCGGCCCCTTCACCCTGCCGCCGCCCGGGCTGCTCGAGGTCGGGGCCGGGGTGGGCCGCGGGGTGGCCGAGGCCTTCCTCGGCGACTTCATGGGGGCGCTCCTCGCCGGAGCCGCCCTCGTCCTGCGCTTCGCGGCCTCGCGCCGCGACGAGGGCGCGCTCGCCCGGCGGGCGGCCGAGCGGCAGCGTGCGCTCGCTCGCGAGAAGCGCCGGGCGGTGGCCCGCGAGTGGCGCCTCGCCGCCCTGTGCATCGTCGGCGTGGGCCTCGTCTGCGCGCTCGCCACCTGGCTCCCGCACCTCGCCCGGCCCTGGCCCGCCCTCCTCGCCGCCGCGCGCGCCGCGGTGCCCCTGAGGCGGTTCACGCCGTGACGGCCCTGGCCCTCGCCGGGCACGCGCGGGCGCCCTTCTCCCGCGCGAGCGCCGCCCGCCGCGCTAGGATGGAGCACCCATGACCACGAGCCACGGCGGCCCGCCCCTCGGCCCGGACGGCCTGCCTGACCTGTCGGTCTACTCGTCGCGCCGGGAACCGCGGGGAGCCTCGGCCGGCCGGCTGGTCGCGATGGGCGTCGCCCTGCTCCTCGCCGCCGGCGGAGCGGCCTTCGGGTTCGGCCAGGTGCTCGGGCGCGTCCGCTCGGCCACCGCACCGCTCGGCGCCCTCCCCTCCGGTCTCGGGGGCGAGGGTCTGGAGGACGCCCCGAGGAAAGAGCTCCCCATCTCCCCCGAGAAATTGGCCGAGCTGCAGAAGAGCTGGATCGGCAGCGAGACCATCGCCCCGAGGAACGACCGGGTGGACCCGAC
Organism: Anaeromyxobacteraceae bacterium; assembly: GCA_035501995.1. GTDB lineage: Bacteria > Myxococcota > Myxococcia > Myxococcales > Anaeromyxobacteraceae > Anaeromyxobacter_A. The sequence goes on along the minus strand of DATJVF010000222.1, from coordinate 4,953 downwards.
GAGCGGGGAGCGCATCGGGGCCTTCCAGGGCTTCGGCCTGCTGGTGGACAGCGCCCCGGCGGGCGCCCGGGTGGTCGTGAACGGCGAGGAGATGGGCACGACCCCCCTCCTCACCACCGTGGCCTGCGTCCCGGGCGATCCGGTCGAGGTCTCGCTCGAGCGCGGAGCGGACGGCGCGACGGCCACGACCCGCTGCCGGAAGGACGCGCTCGTGAAGCTCCGGCTCAGGCTCGAGCGGCCAAGGCGGCGCTGAAAGCCCCCCCCCGGGCCACTCGCCGCACCGCCCGTCGCAGGGATGCGCACGCCCCGACCTCCAGGGCAGTGGGCTCTTGGCAGCCGGGGGCGCAGAGAGGCGGCGGGCGTGGTCTCGAGGCCTACCCGGCGAGGAGCCGTCGCACGAACTGCCAGCCCGGGAAGGACGACGGCTCGTTCCGGGCCTCGGCGACGGGCTCCTCCGGGAGGGCCCGCAGGGCCCTCAACTCCGCGCTCGCCCTCTGGAACTTCTGGATGGCCTCGCGGATGGCGTCGCCGTTCGAGGCGCCGTTCAACGACGCCAGGACCGCCTTCTTGTACTGGATGCGCGCTTCCTCGTACCGCGCCATCGTCCTCTGCAGTTCGGTGGTCATGGTCGCCAACCTCCCAGCCCTGACGGGGTGATCCAGGAATGGTCAGGTTGCCCCGTGCTCCTTGGGTAACCCGCGGCCAGCACGCGTGCGAGCCCCTGTCCGAGCGACACGGCCAGGGCCACGGTTAATTAACTATTATGATTGATTATTTTGCAGTGGCCACGATGAGACGCCGCCCTTGGGGGACTCCTGGTCGGGCCATCCCGGGAGCCTACAGGGCATGACATGGCATGTCATGCGTGCCATCCGGGCTAGCTTGCGACAGTGTGGTCCCAGATGAGCACCATGCTTGCGGGCTAGCTCGACCAGGCGACGTCTGCTGTCCTGCGCGGGAGCTCTCCTCTGGAGACCCCGCCCATGGCGTCTTACCTCTCCCCCGACTGCGCGAGCGGCTTCGCCGAGATGGACCGGCAGCACGACCGCATCTTCCAGCGCGTCGAGCTGGCCTCGCTGCGAGCGCACTCCGAGGACCTGCCGGGCACGAAGCGCGCGCTCCAGGAACTCGGCGACGAGATCATGGCCCATTTCGCTTCCGAGGAGTCGCTCATGGCGGCGACCGCCTATCCCGACCGGGCCCGCCACAAGTCGGCGCACGACCTGTTCATGCAGGACTTCGTGCAGCTCACCCGAGAGCTCGATTCGGTCGGGCTGTCTGCACCGACCTTGCTGTGGATCAGCGCCCGCGTCCCCGAGTGGATGAAGTTCCACATCCGCGTGAACGACGCGCCCCTCGGGCGGCACCTCGCCGCCAGGGCTCCGAGGGCGGCGCGCCCGGTGAAGTCCGCTCTGTCCTGAGCGGCACCGGCCCGGGGGCGCCCCGTCCCTCGAGCGGCCCGCCTCGCCCGCCGGGATCCCTGGCGCGGCGGCCCTCTTTGGTTAGACGTTAGAGTCCGGAGCCGGCTCTCCGGAGGTGACATGGCCCCGCCGCGCTGGGACGAACTCGCGAGCACCGGCGTCGATTCGATGGACGCCGAGCACCGGCTGCAGGTGAGCCTCGTGAAGGCGCTCGAGGAACTCGTGCAGCAGGGCGCCGACCCGGCCGTCCTGGAGAGGACCGTCTCGCAGCTCGTCGACTTCACGAGCGTCCACTTCCTGTCCGAAGAGCTCATGATGCGCCTCTACGCCTATCCCCAGCACGATGCCCACAAGCTCGAGCACGCCCGCCTGAAGCAGCAGGTCGACGAGCTCCGCTCGCGCCTCGCCGCAGGGGGGCGCGAGGCCGGGGTGGCCATTGTGGCGGAGCTCCACGCCTGGCTCGTCGGGCACGTCCGGACCATGGACCAGGCGTTCGCGTCCTGGTGCGCGAAGAACGGCATCCTCGCCCACTGAGCAAGGACTGCCGCCCCGGGGGCGAGCGAGGGACCCGCCTCAACCGGAGGGTCACGCTCGGGTGCCAGCCTCCGCCTCTACCCGGGCCGCCCCTTGCAGGTTCCGCGGGGCGTGCACAAAATTTTACTCGCCAAGGCCCCCTTCGTGGCGCGGCTCGCCCGTGCCCTCCCCGGCTCTCACTGCGGTGGACCTCGGGGCCCTTTTTGCCCACCTCCGGGGTGAGCCGATGACGCAAGCCGACTTCGAGCGCGTGCACGACGGGGAGCGGGTGACCTTCGTCCTCCGGGGAGCCTTCGACCGCAACTGCGCCTGGCGACTGCGGAGCGACGTCGAGCGCGAGGTGGGCGAGGTCGTGGTCCTGGACTTCACCGGCGCGCCCGAGATCTCCGACCTCGGCCTGGCGGTGCTGGCCCACGGGCTCACCCGGGCCCGGCACCGGGTCCTCTGCCGTGGGCTCGCGCCTCACCACCTGCGGGTCTTGAGCTACTGCGGCGTCGCGGTCGAGGCCTCGGGCGCACGCGAGGGGACGAGCGCACCTGTCCCGGTGGGGCCCCCTCCCTCGGCGGTCGGAGCCGGTTCACCCTGAGGAGGGTGACCGCCGACTGCCCAGGAGGAGCGGGACAGGAAGACCCTGGGTAGGGACGCGCCGGGAAGACCTCGGCGAGGGCCTACAGGGCCTCGGGGACGCCGAGCGCCGGCAGCCGGATCTGGAGCGGCTCGAGCTCCTGCTCGGCGGTCACGCGCACCACCCGGTAGGATGCCTCTTTCGCGAGCACCTTGCTCACGAGGGCGTGGTTCAGGGCGTGGCCGCTCTTGTGGGCCGTGAACCGGCCGATGAGGGGCATCCCGAACAGCGTGAGGTCGCCGAGGGCGTCGAGCACCTTGTGTCGCACGAACTCGTCGGGGAAGCGGAGGCCACCGGGGTTCAAGATCGAGAACTCGTCGATCACGATGGCGTTGTCGAGGCTGCCGCCCAAGGCGAGGCCTGCGGCCTTCATCCGCTCGATGTCGCGCAGGAAGCAGAAGGTGCGGGCGGGCGCCACCTCGCGGGCGAAGATCCGGTCCGAGAAGACGAACTCGAAGGTCTGGTCGGTGATGAGGGGGTGGTTGAAGTCCGCCGTGAAGCGGATGCTCATCTCGCGGGCCGGATCGACCCGGGCCAACCGATCGCCGTCCTTCGCCTCCACCGACTCCTGCACCACCACGAAACGCTTGCCCACCCGCTGGGTCCTCACCCCCGCCTCCTGGATGAGGTAGACGAAGGGCGCTGCCGAGCCGTCGAGGACCGGGATCTCAGGCCCGTCCACCTCCAGCCGGCAGTTGTCGACCCCCATCCCGGTGAGCGCCGAGAGGACGTGCTCGACGGTGGCGATGCGCGCGCCCCGGGCGCCGAGCGAGGTGCTGAGCGTGCTCTCCACCACCTGCGCCGCCACCGCCGGGATCTCCACCCCGAGGTCGCGCCGCACGAAGCACACCCCGCTGTCGGGCGAGGCCGGAGCGAGCGTCAAGGTCGCCGGCTTGCCGGAGTGCAGTCCGACCCCGGTGCAGCTCACGCGCTTTGCAACGGTCCGCTGGTTCCAGTAGGCCATTCGAGGACGCCGCTCCCCCTCAACACCGCGATCCGAGACCGGTTGCGCTCGCCTTCACGATCCCCAGGCCCCGGTGCACCCAGGGGACCCTGGAGTCCAGCAAAGCACGTGCCACGCCGCTCACCTCGGCCCTTTCGGCGTCGTCGCGCCGGGCCCCGCGAGCAACACCTTGAATCGCGGGGTACTTTAGTCGGCGTTCACGAGGAGTCGACAAAAAAGTGAGTGGCCCCACCTGGTGGTTAACCCGTCCGAGCGCGACATCCATGTCAGGGCTTGCACGGATTCGCGCAGTCCTGACGCGGCGGGTTATACCACGGGAGCGGCAGCCTGCCTGTCCGGAAGTACCGATTCCTCCGTGATTCCGCTCAAGGACGACCTCCCCGTCAGCCGGGCCCCGGTGGTCACGGTCGCCCTCATCGCCATCAACGCGGCGGTCTTCCTGTGGCAGGTGATGATCGGCCTGCCCCTGTCGGTCGAGGTGGGGGGCGCCATCCCCTACGAGATCCTGACCCTGCGCGACGTGGGGCCGCGCGACCTCGTCCCGCCGCCCTTCACCCTGCTGACGAGCATGTTCCTTCACGGCGGGTTCATGCACATCGCGGTCAACATGCTCTTCCTTTGGATCTTCGGGAACAACGTGGAGGACGTGCTCGGCCGCCTGCGCTTCTTGCTCTTCTACCTCGCCTGCGGCACGGTGGCCGCGCTCTCGCAGGTGGGGGTGACCGCGCTCGGCGCGGACCCCCCCGCGCTGCTCGTGCCCATGGTCGGCGCGAGCGGCGCCATCGCCGGCGTGCTCGCCGCCTACATGCTGCTCTTCCCGCGCGCCCGGGTGCTGACCCTCGTCCCCATCTTCATCTTCATCCGGCTCATCTACGTCCCGGCCGGCTTCTTCATCGGGCTCTGGTTCGTCCTGCAGCTCGCGAGCGCCCTCCTCGGCGGGAGCGGGAGCGGGATCGCCTTCGTCGCCCACATCGGAGGCTTCGCGACCGGCTTCGTCCTCTTGAAGCTCGTCGGGCCGCGGCCGCCCCACCGCTACCGCCGCTTCGGCCGCTGACCTCGAGAGGGCGCCGGTGGCGGGAGCCGCTCGCGGCTCGCGCCCTACAGCAGGCCGCCCTGCCTTCCGCCCGGCCGCGCCCGGCCCATGCGCTCGTAGGAGAGCGGGAGCGCGACCCGCCCGCGCGGGGTGCGGGCGAGGTAGCCCTCGCGGATGAGGAAGGGCTCGTAGACGTCCTCCAGCGTCTGCGCCTCCTCGCCCACCGCGGCGGCCACCGACTCGAGCCCCACGGGGCCGCCGCCGAAGGTGTCGAGGACGCAGGCGAGGACGCGCCGGTCCATGGCGTCGAGCCCGCCCTCGTCGACCTCGAGGCGCGAGAGGGTGACCTCCACGATCCGCCGATCGAGCCTCCCGT
>DATJVF010000221.1:0-3613 GCA_035501995.1 Anaeromyxobacteraceae bacterium | reverse complement strand
GGGGTCACGTCGTAGGCCCGGGCGAAGCCGCCGACGAGGCGCCCCTCGCGGAAGCGGAGGGCCACCAGGCGGAAATCGGCGAGGGTGAAGGTGACCTCGAGGCCGGGGAAGCGCCCGAGGTAGGCGGCGCGGGCCGAAGGGTACTCGGGGTGGCCCTGGAGGAGCGGTTCGGCCACGCCGGAGAGGCTGAGCCGCGGGAGCTCGGCCGGGTCGGTCCCCGGGCTCTCGGGGGCGTGGAGGAGCACCGCCATGGGCGCGCCGTCCTCGAGGCCGAGGCTGTGCCGGGCGAGGCGGGACACGTGGACGTAGGCGGCGCGCCGGTCGTCGGCGAGGGCGAACGGCACGAGGCCGAGGTGGGGCGCGCCGTCGACCAGCACCCCCAGGGCGAGGGTGCGCGGGGTGAGGAGGAGCTCCCCGAGGAGGCGCCTCGCCTCCGCGTTCACGGGGGTCCCGCGGGTGCGAAGAACGGGACCACGTAGGGCCCCTCCGGGATGACCGCCACCTCGGGGTCCCCGGTGCGGCGCACGCTCTCCGCCACCGCCTGTGCGGCCGAGGAGACCACCTCGACCCCGGTGAGGCTCTGGTCCCTGGCGGCGAGGCGGTCCGAGTAGAGGTGCACGCGGGCGAGCCGCATGGGCTTCACCTGCATCTGGGTCTGCCACTCGTCGACGTCGGCGAAGCGCTTCTCGGCGATGTCGGCGAGGAAGCCATCTGGCCCGAGGCGCATGAACCGCTCCTGGGCGGCGACGTACTCCCGCGAACCCATGCCCTCCGAGCACTCCGAGCAGATGACGAGGTCGGAGTCGGGGAGCAGGATGTCCTTGGGGGCCACCATCCCCTTCACGGTCTGGTAGTAGGTCTTGTCGAGGGGGTAGCCGGCGCCGCTCGTGAGGACGGTCCTGAAGCGCCGCGGCACCCCCACGCGGGCGTAGGCCTCGACGAAGGCCACCGCGGCGGCGTGGCTCGCCTTGAGCTCGCCGTAGGAGACGTGGGAGAGGCGGCGCGCCTCGTCGATGACCGCGTTCACCGAGAGCACGCGTCCGAGCAGGCGGGCGATGGCGAGCTGCTCCTCGTGGAGGGGGTTGCCCTCGAGCACGCAGTTGTCGGCGCGGGGGTGGGCCATGAAGCGCGAGCTGTGGAAGGTGGTGATGGTCTCGCGGTGCGCCACCCCCGGCGCGATGACCTTGCGCCCGCCCGAGTAGCCGGCCATGAAGTGCGGCTCGACGAGCCCGGTCACGATCTTGAGGTCGGCCAGGGCGAACCGGCGATCGAGCTTGACCGGGGTCCCGAGCGGTGTCTGGCCGAGGTCGAGGTGGGCGGCGTCGTCGCGGGCGTCGTGGTTCAGGACCCGGACGTTCTTCTCCACGAAGGGGTCGCCGACGAGCTCCGACAGCTCCGCCCCCAGGTTCGGCCGGTGGAGGCCGGTCGCCACGAGGACCGTCACGTCCTCCTTGGCGAGCCCGGCGGCGAACAGGGCGCGCAGCACGGCCGGGAGGATGAGGCCGTTCGGGACCGGCCGGGTGATGTCGCAGATGAGGATGCAGGCCGTCCGCTTGCCGCGCGCTTCCTTCTCGAGGGGCAGGGCCTCGATGGGCGCCTCGAGCGCCGCCGCCACCGCGGCGGCCGGGTCCGGGTAGGCCGGCATGGCGGGCTTGCGAATGACGGTGGCCCGGACGCCCTCGGGCAGCAGGACCGGGAGGGTGCCGTGTCCGTAGCTGAGCTCGACCTGCATAGGGCCTCCTCGCTCGCGACGGCTGGGGATCTTACCTCGCCCGGCGGCGGGAGGGGCATGCCCTAGGCGCGGGGGAGCGCCCTCGCCCTTTACCGGGCGCCCGCTTGGCGCTAATCGAAGGCCCCATGCCCAAGGCCGGAATGACCCGCCAGCTCGCCTCCGACAACTACGCCGGCATCTGCCCCGAGGCGCTCGCCGCCATGCTGGAGGCCAACGAGGGCCACGTCCCGGGCTACGGGGAGGACCACCTCACCGAGCTCGCGGCCGACCAGCTCCGCGAGCTGTTCGAGACCGACTGCGACGTCTACTTCGCCTTCAACGGCACCGCCGCCAACTCGCTCGCCCTCTCCGCCCTCGGGCAGAGCTACCACTCGGTGCTCTGCCACGAGACGGCCCACCTCGAGACCGACGAGTGCGGGGCGCCGGAGTTCTTCTCGAACGGCATGAAGGTGCTCACCATGGGCGGCCCCCTCGGCAAGGTGACGCCGGCGGGGGTGCGCCAGCTCGTCATGAAGCGCAGCGACATCCACTACCCGAAGCCGCGGGCGGTCTCCCTCACCCAGGCGACCGAGCAGGGGACCGTCTACACGCCCGAGGAGACCCGGGCGCTCGGCCAGGCCGCCCACGCGCTCGGGCTGCGCGTGCACATGGACGGAGCCCGCTTCGCGAACGCGGTGGCCGCGCTCGAGGTCGCGCCCAAGGTCCTCACCTGGCAGGCCGGCGTCGACGTGCTCTGCTTCGGCGGGACGAAGAACGGCATGGCGGTGGGCGAGGCGGTGGTCTTCTTCGACCGGGCGCTCTCGGCCGAGTTCGACTACCGCTGCAAGCAGGCCGGGCAGCTCGCCTCCAAGATGCGCTTCCTCGCCGCCCCGTGGGTGGGGATGCTGCGCTCGGGCGCCTGGCTCGAGCACGCCCGCCACGCCAACGCCATGGCGAAAGCGCTCGAGGCGCTCCTGCGCCCGCTGCCCGGGGTATCGGTGGTCCACCCGGCCGAGGTGAACAGCCTGTTCGTGAAGCTTCCCCCCGGGGTGGCCGACGCCTTGCGCGCGCGCGGCTGGCGCTTCTACGACTTCATCGCCGGCCTGGGCTCGCGGCTCATGTGCGCCTGGGACACCCGCCAGGAGGACCTTTTGGCCTTCGCGGACGACCTGCGGGCCGAGCTCGCCGGGCGGCCTTCCTGAAGGGGCGGTCCTGCGGCCGGGCGCTCGCGGGGCCGGCCCGGGCCGGTGTACCTTGGCGCGGAGAGGGAGGTTCCACGTGCCGCGAACCATGATCGAGCCCTTCCGCATCAAGTCGGTCGAGCCCATCCGCATGACCACGCCCGAGGAGCGGCGGTCGCTCCTCGAGGCCGCCCACCTGAACGTGTTCAAGCTCAAGGCCGAGGACGTCCTCATCGACTTCCTCACCGACTCGGGGACCGGGGCCATGTCGGCCCGCCAGTGGGCGGCCATCATGGAGGGCGACGAGAGCTACGCCGGCGCGCGCAGCTTCTACCGCCTCGAGCGGGCGGTGCAGGCCCTCACCGGCTATCCCCACGTCATCCCCACCCACCAGGGGCGGGCGGCCGAGCGGATCCTGTTCTCGGTGGCGACGAAGCCCGGGCAGATCGTCCCCTCCAACACCCATTTCGACACCACCCGGGCGAACCTGGAGTTCGGCGGGGTGGAGGCCGCGGACCTGGTGATCCCCGAAGGCACCCAGCCCGCCACCATCCACCCCTTCAAGGGCAACATCGACCTGGGCAAGGTGGAGGACCTGCTCAAGACCAAGGGCGACCAGGTGCCGTTCGGCATGATCACCGTCACCAACAATTCCGGCGGCGGCCAGCCGGTGTCCATGGAGAACATCAAGGCCTACAGCGCCCTCCTGAAGAAGTACGGC
>DATJVF010000220.1:0-14668 GCA_035501995.1 Anaeromyxobacteraceae bacterium | reverse complement strand
CGAGCTCCTCATCGCGCGCCCGGCAGCCCTCGTGGCTGCGGGCCACCTCCGCCACCGCCCGGCTCGCCTCGGCGATGGGGTGGAAGGGCAGGGTGACGAGGGCCATCCCGGCGAGCCGCGACGGCTGCGCACCGCAGATGGCCAGGTAGAAGGCGGCCTCGGGCGTCCCACCGTGCGTTCCGTCGACGCCGAGCTCGGGCTCCTCGCCCGGGCTCGAGGCCGGCGCGATGACCCAGCCCACCACCGGCGACTGGGTCGCCATCTCCACCACGTCGAACTCGGCCGCCAGGGCCCCGGCGAAGCTCTCGTAGGACGGGCTGTCGTCGCGGGGCCTTGACCCGGCGAGCGCTCCCAGGCCCGCCGCCGGGGCGGCGAGCGAGGTGACGAGGTAGCCGCGCGGCGAGAGCAGCGCCGCCAGGGCGGCCAGGCGCTCGGGGTTCGTGGCGAGGGGCGCGCCGTCGGCGACGAGGACGAGGTCGAAGGCGTGCTGGGGCAGCTCCTCCAGCGCCGCGGCCCGAAACTGCACGAAGGGGTGCTGCGCGAGCTCGGCCGCCCGGCCGAGGCCTGCTCCGTCGTCCTCCACCGACAGGACCGCGGCTGCCCCCCGTTCGGCCAGGTCGAGCGCTGAGGCCCCCTCGGTCGCCCGCGCCCCCCCGACCTCGAGGACGCGCCGCCCGGGCAGGAGCGGCTCGATGAAGCTGTACCGCGAGAGCAGATCCCCCGTGCCGTTCGGCGCGTAGAAGGAGGTCATGACGCGCTGATGTTACACCGGTTCGGGGTGTTCACGATGCGCCGCTCCCACCGCGGGTAGGGTGCGGTGGGCGGCCCGGACCTCGCCCCAAGGGCCGCTACGGCCTACGGCGACTTGGCGGCCGGCTCGCCCGGGGCCGCGGCCGGAGGCGGAGGGGCCGACCCGGCCGCTCGGTCCGGCCCGCCGGGAGCGAGGAGCCGGCTCGCCCGGTAGAGCTCGTCCACCAGGGGATCGATGCGCCGGAGCGTCTCCCCGGCCTCGCCGGCGTGGGGAGAGCTCGAGTCGGAAGCGAGACGCAGTCGCTCGCGCGCCTGGCGCAGGGCGTCGGCGCTGCGCTCGAGCAGCTGGCGCGCCTCGAAAAACCCTGATTCGGCGCGGAGGTTTCTCAGATCGTCGCGCTCGGCGTTGGAAAGGCCGGCGAGCTTCTCCGCCCGGGAGATGAGCGCCAGCGCCTCCTCGACGCGCTCCCCGCGCTCCGAGGCGATATCGTCGCGCGCCCAGCGGGCCATGAGCTCGTAGAGGGCCTGGTCGAGCGCCGACCGGTCCTCGAACACCCGCTCGTCCTCGAGCTTGGTGCCGGGGGGCGGCTTCAGCGGGGCGTAGGCCTGGGCGAGCGCCGGGTCGTCCGTCTTGAAGGACTGGCGGCCGACCGGGAAGAGGATGCCCCTCTTCACCGAGAGCAGGCCGTCCTCGTAGACGAGCGCGTACTGCCGGGCGTTGCGCTCGGCGAGCAGCCAGCCGACGAGCCCGAGCAGGACCACGATGGCGAGCCCCATGAAGGTGGAGCGGCCGCTCGAGGGCTTGGCCCAGCGCTGTTCTTCCTCCTCCATCTCAACTCCTCACCACGGCGATATAGGGCAGGTTGCGCAGCCGGCCATCCCAGTCGAGCCCGTAGCCCACCACGAACACGTCCGGGATCTCGAAGCCCTTGTAGTCGATGGCGACCTTGGTGCGGGCCCGCGCCGGCTTCTCGAGGAGCGCGCAGATCTTCACGCTGGCGGGCTTCCGGGTGTCGAGGTTCTCGAGCAGGTACTTCATGGTGAGCCCGGTGTCGACGATGTCCTCGACGAGCAGGACGTGCTCGCCCTCGATGGGCCGCGACAGGTCGCTCGTGATGCGCACCACCCCGCTCGTGCTCGTGCCGGCGTAGGAGCTCGTGCCGATGAAGTCGATCTTCACCGGCAGGTCGATGGCGCGGGCCAGGTCGGCCATGAAGACGAAGCTCCCCTTCAGCACCCCGACCAGCTTGAGCGGCTTGTGGGCGTAGTCGCGGGTGATGGCGGCCCCCATCTCGAGGACCCGCGCCTCGAGCTGCTCCTCGGAGAGCAGCACCTCCAGCTTCTCGCCCTCGAGCTTAGACATAGGCGTTGTTCATGATCTCGCCGAAGCCGCCGCCGCCCGGGACGATGTACTGGTGGTCGGTGAGGCCGCACTCCTCCTCCCAGCGCGTGCCGGGCACGGTGGAGAGCACGTCCGGCGCGGAGAGCCCGCGGTCGAGGCGGACGGCGTAGACCACCACGTCGGGATGCTCGCGGGTCATGCGCCGCACGTACTCGGGCGTGATGATGAGGTGCATGTTGATGATCCGGCGCGGCCGGCCGGGCACCCGGGTCTTGTAGGTCTGGATGGCCTCGGCGAGCGACGAGCCGGTCGCGCCCATGGGATCGGGGAAGAGCAGGTAGGCGCCCTCCACGTCGCCCCCGATCTTCATCCCGCCGATGCCGGCCCCCACCACCCGCTCGCCCTCGCCCAGCATCCGGCTCATGATGATGTGGTCCTGGCGGACGAGCTTGGGATCGAGCGCCACGTTGAGCAGGTCGTAGACGGTCTGGGAGGGGACCGCCCCCGCGCGCGCGATGTTGACGGTGACCGCCCGCGCCGCCCGGTCGAGCACCTCGCCGTGGAACACCCCGGCCGGCGTCACGTCCACCATGCGGGTCGGGATGTCCGCCAGCACCCGCGGGAACTCCGCGTTCATCACGTCCTCGAGCAGGCGCGCGTAGATGTCCTCGACCAGCCGGTTGATGGCCGGCTGGGTGGTCTCCTTGGCGCACAGGAGGGCGAGCTGAGAGAGGAGGTAGGGGTTCGACAGGACGTGGACGCTCGGGCCGTAGCGGTGTTCGATCTCCGAATGCCGGAACGGCACCTTCTCGTAGAGTTGGTCGCGCACGGCGGGGCATCCTGCCACCCGGGAGCGAGCGCGGCAAGCGCGTCGGGAGCTCGCCCGCGCCGCCCGGCCGAGGAGGCTAGGCGGCTCTCCCGTCGCGGCGCTCCCGAGGCGGCCCCGGGCGCCGCCGCTCCCCCGAGGCGGCCCAATCGGCCCCACCGGGCGGCCGGGACCTCGGCGCGCCGCCGAAGTCGCAGTAGGCTCTGCCGTCCGCCCTCGCCACGTCCGACCCGGGAGCCTCCCGTGACCCGCCTCACCGCCCTCATGGTCCCCCTCCTCTCCCTCGGCCCCCTCCTCGCCGTGGCGGCCGAGGAGGAGCGTCCGCTCTCGTCCCTCCCCTACACCCCCGGGCTCGACCCGGAGGCCATGGACCGCACGGCCGACCCCTGCGCCGACTTCTACGCTTACGCCTGCGGCGGCTGGATGCAGAGGAACCCCCTCCCTGCGGACCAGTCGACCTGGGACGTCTACGGCAAGCTCGCCCTCGAGAACCGGCAGTACCTGTGGGGCCTGCTCGAGGCGGTGAACCGCAAGCCCGAGGAGGAACGCACCCCGGCCGAGCAGAAGGCCGGCGACTACTTCGCCGCCTGCATGGACGAACCCGCCCTCGAGCGTCGGGGCGACGCGCTCGTGCGTCCGGAGCTGCAGGCGGTCCGGGCCCTGCGCTCGAAGCGCGACCTCGCACCGCTCCTCGGCCGGCTCGACCCCACCCTGCCCGACGACGGGTCGGGCGGGGGATTGGTCTTCAGCCTCAGCAGCGCCCAGGACGCCAAGGACGCGACGAGCGTCATCGGCTATCTGGCCGCGGGCGGGCTCGGCCTTCCCGACCGGGACTACTACCTGCTGGACGAGCCGCGCTTCAGCGAGGCGCGCGAGCGCTACCAGGCCTACCTCGCCGGGCTCCTCGCGCTCGCGGGCGACGGCCCCGAGGAGGCGGCGACCGGAGCCGCCACCGCGCTCGCCTTCGAGACCGCGCTCGCGCGCGCCGAGCTCTCGCGGGTCGAGCGGCGCGATCCCTACCGCGTCTACCACCGGCTCCGCCGCTCGCAGCTCGCCGCCCTCACCCCCTCCTTCGACTGGCGGGCCTACCTCCGGGCAGCCGGGGCGCCGGGGCTGAAGGTCCTGGACGTCACCGAGCCGGCCTTCTTCCTGGAGGTGGAGGCGCGCCTCGCCGAGGAACCGCTCGCCGCCTGGCAGGCCTACCTGCGGGCGCGCCTCGTCGACCTGCGCAGCCCCTACCTGTCGCGCGCCTTCAGGCGGGCCCACTTCGAGTTCCACCAGGCCTACCTCAAGGGCGTGAAGTCCGAGCGCCCGCGCTGGAAGACCTGCCTCGCCTTGGTGGACCGCGACCTCGGCGAGGCCCTGGGCCAGCTCTTCGCCGAGAAGGCCTTCCCCCCCGAGGTGAAGGCGCAGGTGAGCGACCTCGTGCGGCGCATCGAGGCCGCCATGGCGGAGCGCATCCGGGCGAGCGACTGGATGAGCGAGCCCACCAAGAAGGCGGCCCTCGAGAAGCTCGCCCTCATCCGCAACAAGATCGGCTACCCCTCGCGCTGGCGCGACTACTCGAGGCTGGAGATCCGCCGCGACGACTTCGCCGGCGACGTCGTGCGCGCCGCCCGCTTCGAGACCGCTCGCGAGCTCGCCAAGGTCGGAAAGCCCCTCGACCGCGACGAGTGGCAGATGACCCCGCCCACGGTGAACGCCTACTACGACGCGCAGATGAACGACATCAACTTCCCGGCCGGGGTGCTCCTCCCGCCGCTCTGGGACCCGCACCTCGACCTCGCCCCGGGCTACGGCAACACCGGCGGCACCATCGGCCACGAGCTCACCCACGCCTTCGACGACGCCGGGCGGCAGTACGACGGTCGGGGCAACCTGCGCGACTGGTGGACCGAGAAGGACGCCGCCGAGTTCAAGAAGCGCACCGCCTGCCTCATCCAGCAGTTCGGGCAGTACCCGGTGGTCGACGACCTGAAGGAGAACTCGCAGCTCACCGTGGGCGAGGACGTGGCGGACCTCACCGGGACCACCCTCGCCTACCTCGCCTGGAAGGACGCCACCCGCGGCGAGGCGCTCGCGCCGCGCGACGGGCTCACCCCCGAGCAGCGCTTCTTCGTGGGTTACGCCCAGTGGAGCTGCGAGAACCAGTCCGAGGCCGAGCGCCGGCTGCGGGCGGCGACCGACGCGCACTCGCCGCCGCGCTGGCGCGTGAACGGGGTGCTCGCCGACATGCCCGAGTTCCGGGAGGCCTTCGGCTGCGCCGACGGCGAGCCGCTCGCCCGCACGCCGGCCTGCCGGGTGTGGTGAGGACATGAGCGCCAAGACCAACGCCTGCCGGCTCCTCGAGCGGCTCGGGATCGCCTATGAGCTCCACCGCTACCCGCCCGACCCCGACGACCTCAGCGCCGAACGCCTCGCCCGCGAGCTCGCCCGGCCCCCCGAGGAGATCTTCAAGACCCTCCTCGTGCGCGGCGACGCCACCGGCGTCTTCTTCGCCGTCCTACCGGTGGCGGCCAGGCTCTCCCTGAAGGCCCTCGCCCGCGCCACCGGCGACAAGGCGGTGGAGGTGGTGCCGCTCAGGGAGGTGCGGCCGCTCACCGGCTACGTCCGGGGCGCAGTCACCGCGCTCGCCTCCAAGAAGGACTACCCGGTGTGGGTCGACGATACCTGCACCATGCTCGAGGCCATGGGCGTCTCGGCCGGCGCACTCGGGGAGGAGATCATCCTCGCCCCGGAGGACTACCTCGTGGCTACCGGCGGCCGCGCGGCGCCCATCGCCGAATGAACGCCCCCGGGAGAAGAGGGCGCGGCGGCCGCCCGCGGGCGCCCGCCCGCCAGGCGGGGACGCTCTTCCTGCGCGCCCGCGCCCCGGCCAAGGTGAACCTCGTCCTGCGCGTCGGGGCGAGGAGGCCCGACGGCTACCACGAGCTCCGCACGCTCATGGTGCCGCTCGACCTCGCCGACTCGGTCTCGCTCGTCGTGCACCAGGGCCGCGCCGGGGGGGTGAGCTGCCGCGTCCCCGGAAGGCCCGAGCTCGACGGCCCGGAGAACCTGGCCGCTCGGGCGGCGCTCGCCTTCAGGCGGCGCTTCGGGGTGAGGGACCGCCTCGACCTCTCTCTCGAGAAGCGCATCCCGGTCACGGCCGGCCTGGGCGGCGGCAGCTCGGACGCCGCCGCGGTCCTGCGCATGCTGGCCCGCGCCTACCGCGTCCGCGACCGGGCCGCCCTGGCCGAGATCGCGCTCGAGGTGGGCTCGGACGTCCCCTTCTTCCTCGGTCCGGGCCCGGCCTGGGTGACCGGGCGGGGCGAGAGGCTCGCGCCCGTCCGCCTGGGGCCCCTCCACCTCGTCCTCGTCTACCCGCGCCACCCCGGGCTCGCCATCCGGGCGGCCGACGCCTTCCGCTGGCTCGACCAGGACCGGCCCGATCAAGGTCGGCCGATCGAGGGTTCCCAAACGATCTCCGACCTCGCCGCCGAGGCGCGAAACGACCTGCAAGGGCCGTGCTTCCGACGCCACCCCCGGCTCAGGATCCTCGTGGGGCGGCTTGTGGGGGCAGGAGCCACGGCCGCTATAATGAGCGGAAGCGGTCCGACGGTGTTCGGGATCTCGCCCGATCGCGAGGCAGCGGGGCGCACCGCCGATCGCATGGTGGAGCTTGGTCCGGACCTGGAGGTCCACGTCGTCCGCACCCTGCAGCGACATCCTGGGGTCTTCCGATGGACATCACCGAGGTCCGCATCTTCCCGGTCAGTGAAGAGAAGCTCAAGGCCTACGTGACCATCACCCTCGACCACTGCTTCGTGGTCCGGGACCTCAAGGTGATCCACGGCAACACCGGCCTCTTCATCGCCATGCCAGCCAAGCGCCGCAAGGACGGCACCTTCAAGGACATCGCCCACCCCCTGAACTCGGAGACGCGCGAGCGCATGGAGCGCATCATCCTCGCCGAGTACGAGCGGGAGGTTAAGAAGGGCGCCGCTCCGGCCCAGGCCACCGGCACCGACGAGTGACGGCGCCCTCCTCGAGGGGGCGAGCGGCTCGCCTCCTCGAACAGGCGCCGGGAGCGGCACTCGTTCCGCCCCGACCCCGGTCGGGCGAGTTCCCCGGGAAGGGCGCCCGAGCGGTCCGGCCGGCCAGGCCTCTCGGGGGGTGTGGGACATGGGTACCCGCCCGCGTGCGGCCCGAATGTCCCGCCCGGGGTCGACGGCGTCAGACGCCTTCTGTATAAGGCCTCCGATATCTCCTTCGGGCGTGTGGCGGCGAGGAAACGCTTGCGGCGAGACGGACGGTCTCGCCACCGGAGCCTGAGGCCATGGGAAACGGAAACGGCTACAAGATCTTCGCGGGCAACTCGAACATCCGCCTCGCGCAGACCGTGTGCGCTCACCTCGATCGCCCGCTCTCCAAGGCGACCGTGGGCCGCTTCTCGGACGGCGAGATCCAGGTCGAGATCGGCGAGAACGTGCGCGGGGCCGATACCTTCGTCATCCAGTCGACCTGCAGCGACGCCAACCAGTACCTCATGGAGCTGCTCATCATGATCGACGCGCTGAAGCGCGCGTCGGCCGACTCCATCGTGGCCGTGCTGCCCTACTACGGCTACGCCCGGCAGGACCGCAAGGTGGCCTCGCGTTCCCCCATCACCGCCAAGCTGGTGGCCGACCTCATCGAGGCAGCCGGCGCCACGAGGGTGGTGTCGATGGACATGCACGCCGGCCAGATCCAGGGGTTCTTCAACATCCCGTTCGACCACCTCTACGCCGCGCCGGTGCTGCTCGACCACATGAAGCGCAAGTTCGAGGAGCTCGGCGAGGACCTGGTGGTCGTCTCGCCCGACGCGGGCGGGGTGGAGCGCGCCCGCGCCTACTCGAAACGCCTCGGCGCCGCCCTGGGTATCGTCGACAAGCGGCGCCTCAAGCCGGGGGTGGCCGAGGTGATGAACGTCATCGGCGACGTCGCGGGCAAGGTGGCCATCCTGCTCGACGACATGATCGACACCGCTGGCACCCTCACCAACGCGGCCATCGCGCTCGTCGACGGTGGGGCGGCCCGCGTCTACGCCTACGCCACCCACGCCGTCCTCTCCGGCCCGGCGGTGGAACGCATCCAGAAGAGCCCCATCGAGGAGGTGGTGGTGACCGACACCATCCCCCTCTCGGCGGACGCCCAGGGCTGCGCCAAGATCCGCCAGCTCTCGACCGCCCGGCTGTTCGCGGAGGCGGTCCGCCGCATCTACAACGCCGACTCGCTCTCGAGCCTGTTCGTGTAGGCCGCTTCGCGTCCCCCTTGACCGGCGGGGCCATTTCGGCTAGAAGCCCGCTTCCATTCTGGAATCCCCAGGGCCCTGGCCTTCCTGCACGGGCCCCTCGGCCGCGAGAGTGCGGCGAGTCCACTGGGAGGAAGCCATGGCGCAGTCCACCAACGAGCTCTCCGCGAAGCTCCGCCAGGAGCGGGGCAAGGGTCCCGCCCGCCGCCTGCGGGCGCAGGGCCTCATCCCGGCCGTGGTCTACGGGCAGAAGCGCGAGCCCACCCACGTGGCGGTCGATCCGGCCGCCATCACCAAGGCCATCGCCACCCCGCACAAGCTCAACACCCTCATCACCCTCAAGGTCGACGGGGCGGACAAGCGCGTCCTGCTCCGCGAGTACGAGGTGGACCCGGTGAGCCGGGAGCTCCTCCACGCCGACTTCCTGGAGGTCGTGCTCGGGCAGGCGGTCAAGGTGGACGTGCCCATCGTCACCACCGGCAAGGCCGAGGGCGTGGTCGCCGGCGGCATCCTCACCGTCTCGGCCCACGACATCGCGGTCGAGGCGCTGCCGGACCGGATCCCGGTGGCCATCGAGGTGGACGTGACGCCGCTCAAGATCGGCGGCTCGATCCACATCGCCGACGTGAAGGCCCCCGAGGGCGTGAAGATCAAGTACGCCACCAACTTCACGGTGGCCGTGGTCACCGCTCCCGAGAAGGAGGAGGTGGTGGCGGCCCCGGTGGCGGCGGTGCCGGCCGAGGGTGCGGTCCCGGGCGCGGCTCCGGCGGCGGGGGCTCCGGCGGGCGCGCCGGGCGCGGCTCCGGCGGCGGGGGCCCCGGCGGGCGCGCCGGGCGCGGCCCCGGCAGCGGGCGCGGCGGCGGGAGCTCCGGCGGCTGCGGCCAAGCCGGAGGCCCGGCGCGGCAAGAAGTAAGGCTTTGTGAAGCTCGTCGTCGGCCTTGGCAACCCGGGCGAAGACTACGCGCGCACGCGCCACAACTTGGGCTACCTCGTGGCCGATCGCCTGGCCGAGGAGCTCGGGACCACCTTCGCCAGCGAGCGCTTCGCGGCGGCCCTTTCCGAGGCGCGCCTCGGCCCGCTGCGGGTCCTGCTCATGAAGCCCCTCACCTACATGAACCACTCGGGCGAGGCGGTCGGGGCGGCGCTGCGCTTCTACAAGCTCGGCCTCGAGGACCTGGTGGTGGTCCACGACGACCTGGAGCTCGACCCGTTCCGGGTCCAGGTGAAGGTGGGGGGCGGCCACGGCGGCCACAACGGCCTCAAGAGCCTGAACGCCCACCTCGGGAGCCCGGACTACCCGCGGGTGCGCATGGGGGTGGGGCGCCCGCCCTTGCGCCAGGATCCGGCCGACTTCGTCCTCGCCCGCTTCCCGCTCGCCCAGGGCGAGGAGGTGCGGGCCTGCGTGGCCCGGGCGGCCGAGGCGGCCCGGGCGGTGGTGGAGCTCGGCGCGGTGAAGGCCATGAACCAGTTCAACCGGCGCAGCGGGCCGGGGCGGTGCGACTAGGGAGGGCCGGGACGGCATGGGGCCGCCCCGGCGCACCCGGTCTTCAAGGAAGAGGTAGCTCCTCGCGGCGGGTGAACCGCCGCTTTCTGACCCGAGGGGAGTGACATGGCGGAAGCCCAGAAGCGTCTCGTGCGGGAGTACGAGACCATCTACCTGCTCAAGGCGGAGACGCCCGACGAGGAGGTGGACGAGATCAAGGAGCGCCTGCGCGCGGTGGTGACGCGGGAGGGCGGCAAGGTCATCCGGTTCACCAACCAGGGGAAGCGAAAGACCGCCTTCCCCATCGCCAAGAACCCCAAGGCGGTCTTCATGCACTGCCTGTACATCGGGAACCCCGGCCTGGTGGGGGAGTTCGAGCGCAACCTCAAGATGATCGACCAGGTGACCAAGTTCCAGTCGGTGCGGCTCGCCGACGGCGTCGACTTCGAGGCGCGCCAGGTCGAGCAGGACGTCAAGGTGACCGCGGTGGAGGACGAGGCCCGCCCGCGGGAGGACCGCTCGGAGTACAGCGAGCGGCCGGAAGAGTCCTTCGGCGAGGCCGCCGAGATCGGGGAGGAGTGAGCCATGGCACGTCCAGGTGAGAGCGGTGGCAAGTTCGGCGGCGGCTTCGGCCGCGGCGGTGGCGGGGACCGGGGCGAGCGGGGCGATCGCGGGGACCGGGGCGAGCGGGGCGATCGCGGCGGCGAGGAGGGGGGCCGGCGCGGCTTCGGCCGGCGCAAGGTGTGCCGGTTCTGCGCCGACAAGACGCTCAAGGTCGACTACAAGGACCAGGGCCAGCTCAAGTACTTCGTCACCGAGCGCGGCAAGATCATCCCCCGCCGCATCAGCGGCAACTGCGCGCTGCACCAGCGCGAGGTGGCGACCGCCATCAAGCGCGCCCGCATGCTGGCCATCCTCCCCTACACGGTGGCGAGCGCCTAGGAGACGCCATGAAGCTCATCCTCCGTGAAGACGTGGAACACCTCGGCAAGGGCGGCGACCTCGTCGACGTGAAGCCCGGCTACGGCCGCAACTACCTGCTCCCGCGCGGGCTGGCGGTGACCGCCAACACCAAGAACGTCCGCGAGCTCGATCACCAGCGCAAGATGGCCGAGGCCAAGGCCGCCAAGCAGAAGGCGAGCGCCCAGGCGGTGGCCAAGCGGCTCTCCGACACCCCGGTGACCCTGAAGCGCAAGGTGGGGGAGCAGGACAAGCTCTACGGGTCGGTGACCGCGCTCGATATCGCCGAGGCCCTCGCCGCCCGCGGCCTGGCCCTCGACCGCCGCGCCATCGACCTCGCCGAGCCGCTCAAGACGGTGGGCGAGTTCGAGGTGCCGGTGAAGCTGCACCGCGAGGTGGTGGGCCAGGTCAAGGTCAAGGTGGAGGCCGAGGGCTAGCCGCGAGAAGGGTGGGGGAGCGGCCTCGCCCGGCCCGCCGGGGCTGGCCCCTCCGCAAGAGGGGGGTCCCCACCTCTCGGCCCGCTGAGGGCGAGGGGCCCCTGGCCCTTCTTCCACAGACAGTTCTTCGACTAGGATGGAGACGGCGTCCGCTCCGGGGCGAGGCGCTGTTTGACGAAACGTGGACGGGAGCCGCCGAGCCCTCCCGGCTCCGGGGTCGGGGCGGGTGGTCTCGGGTGCGAGGGCGGGGCCCGCGAAGGGGCCGCGGGGCGCGAGCGTGCGCGCCCCGGGGACCGGGACCCTTTCCCGGCCCGTGCCTCTTCACCCTTGAAATCTCGGTCCGGAAGCGTTCATATCCCCCCGCCGTTCAAAAGCTTCGGCCCTGGACCTAAAACGTGCTCGACTGGCTCCACAACGTCCTGTCCCGCGACCTCGCCATCGACCTCGGGACGGCGAACACCCTCATCTACATCCGCGGCATGGGCATCGTCTCCAACGAGCCCAGCGTGGTGGCGGTGCAGCAGGACGCGCGCGGAGGCCGGCGGGTGCTGGCGGTCGGCAAGGAGGCGAAGGAGATGCTCGGGCGCACCCCGGGCAACATCGTCGCCATCCGCCCGATGAAGGACGGCGTCATCGCCGACTTCGAGATCACCGCGGCGATGCTGAAGTACTTCATCAACAGCGCCCACAACCGAAAGAAGTTCGTCCGGCCGCGCATCATCATCGGCATCCCCTCCGGCATCACCGAGGTGGAGAAGCGCGCCGTGCGCGAGGCGGCCGAGAGCGCCGGGGCCCGCGAGGTCTACCTCATCGAGCAGCCCATGGCCGCCGCCATCGGCGCCGGCCTCCCCATCACCGAGCCCTCCGGCAACATGATCGTCGACATCGGCGGGGGCACCTCCGACGTGGCCGTGATCAGCCTCGGCGGCATCGTCTACAGCCGCTCGGTCCGCATCGCCGGGGACAAGATGGACGAGGCGATCATCCAGCACATCAAGCGCAAGTACAACCTGCTCATCGGCGAGCGCACCGCCGAGCTCATCAAGATGGGCATCGGCACCGCCTACCCGACCGAGGAGGAGCTGACGATGGACATCAAGGGGCGCGACCTCGTGGCGGGCGTGCCCCGCACCCTCACCGTCACCTCGAGCGAGATCCGCGAGGCGCTCTCCGAGCCCATCAACGGCATCGTGGAGGCCGTCAAGGTGACCCTGGAGCGTACCCCGCCCGAGCTGGCCGGGGACATCGCCGACCGCGGCATCGTCCTCGCCGGCGGCGGGGCGCTCCTCAAGAACCTCGACACCCTCCTGCGCGAGGAGACCGGCCTGCCGGTCTTCCTGGCCGAGGACCCGCTCTCGGCGGTGGTCATCGGCGCCGGGAAGGCGCTCGAGGAGCTCGACATCCTGCGCCAGGTGGCCGCCCACTCCTGAGGAGCGCAAGGGCCCGTGCAGCGCGAGGGCCCGGGCGGTAAGAGATGGGGACGGGCGGGGGCGCCCGGGCGAGACCCTGTCCACCGACCGCGCCGGGCGCGCCGCTCGGGCGCGCGGGAAGGAGTGGCCGATGAGGCTCGCCGGCGTGGTGCTGGCCGCCCTGGCGGCGCTGGTCCTGCAGTACTTCGTCCTCATCCGGCCCTGGTACGAGACCTGGGGCGCCACTGCGGCCGAGGCCCTGCGGGACCTCCCCGGCGACGAGCTCATCCCCGACGCCGCCGACGTCGAGACGCGCGGCATCGCCATCCGCGCCACGCCTCAGGCCCTCTGGCCGTGGATCGCCCAGCTCGGCCAGGAGCGGGCGGGCCTCTACTCCTACCGCTGGCTCGAGAACCTCCTCGGCGCCGAGATGCCGAGCTCGACCCACCTGCTCGGCCTCCCCGATCCGCGCCCGGGAGACCGGTTCTGGATCTATCCCCGGAACAAGGCCCGCGGGCTCGGCTACGCCCTCTACGCGGTGGTCGATCCGGGACGCGCCCTCGTGCTGCAGGGGCACGGCGCCGAGGTGCCGGGCCTGTTCGGCGAGCTCTGGCCCGGCGGCACCTGGGCCTTCGTCCTCGAGCCCCAGCCCGACGGTACCACCCGCCTCCTGGTGCGCCACCGGAGGGGGGAGCAGAAAGGCGGGAGCGGCCCCTTGGCCTCGCTCTACCGCGCCCTCCTCTTCGACCCGGTCCAGTTCGCCATGGAGCGCAAGCTCCTCCTCACCGTGAAGGTCCTCGCCGAGGGCCGGCCGCCCCCGCCGGCCTGGGCCGACGTCGCCGAGGTGGTCCTCTGGCTCGCCACCGCCGCCTGCGGCCTGGCCGCCGCGGCGGCCGTCCTCCTCAGGCGGGCCACCTTCTGGCGGCCGCTCGCCGCCGGCACCGTGGCGCTCTTCGTCCTCACCTTGCTCTTCTTCGCGCGGCCGCCTCTCCTCGTGGCGGTCGTGCTGGTGGTCGGGCTGCGCTGGGTGCTGGCCTGGGGCCTCAAGGGCGAGCCTGGATCGGTCGCCCGCCCGGCCTCCTAGCAGGGCGGGGGGGCCCGCAGCCGCCTCCTCACAACCGCCCGCACGGTCGGCGGAAGGGGCAGCGCCGGCAGCTCGCCTCGCCGGGGAGCTGCGGGAAGTGCTCCAGGCTGGCCTGGTTCTTCTCCGCGTCGTCGAGCCTCCCCCGCATGGCGGCGATCGAGCGGCGCATCTCCACCCGGCAGGCCTCCAGCACCGCCGGGTCCGCCGACAGGCTGGTGCGCTCACCGCCCGCGCCCAGGTAGACGAGCCCACCCACCACCCGCTCGGCCGCCACGCCCCATTTCTGCTGCGCGTAGAGGGCGTAGACCCCGAGCTGGGTGCGGTCCACCTCCCGCTCGCGGCCGGTCTTCCAGTCGAGCACGTGGATCACCCCGTCCTCCCCGGCGTAGGCGAAGTCCAGCGCCACCCAGACCTTGGTGCCCTCGAAGACCCAGGCGTCGAGCTCGTCCACCACCAGCCAGCGCTCGGGCGGGGTCCGCCGCAGGAGCTCGAAGGTCGAGCTCGCGTAGAAGCTCCGCAGCGAACCCTCCACCACCTCGTCCCAGATCCGGCGCCACTCCTCGTTCGGCACCGGTTCGGCGTACTCGTGCTCGAGGAGGCCGCTGATGCGCGAGGCCTCCCGCCAGTAGCTCTTGTCGCGCGAGCTCGCCCACTCGGCCCGCGCCCGTAGCTTGGTCCTCTCGAGGAGCGCCTCGAGCGGCCGGAACTCCCCGGTGCGGCGGGCCCGCTCCAGCATGGTCTTGAGGGCGTCGTGCACCACCGAGCCCGCCCACTGCCAGCGCGAGGAGAGCTTCTTCAGGACGTAGAGCTCGCGCACCGGGGAACCGGCCTCCGCCTCCCACCCACCCCAGCTCCCGTAGTACTGGTAGTAGTAGGCGCGCAGGCACTCCTGGAACTTCTCGTGCCTCGACTTCGACCAGGTGAACTCGTTCGCGAGATCGGCCATGGCGCCCCGTCGGGAGCGGACGCCCCCGTCCGGACACTCTAGCCAAGGGGTCGGACAGGGGGGGCGCCGCGCGGCGCCCGGCCCTGCGCCCGGCCCGCCCGCGAGGCGTCCGCTCCGGCCAGAACCTCTTGCCCTTGCGCCGGGTTAGTTCCTGCCCCGGCC